>JAYVVO010000313.1:0-4483 GCA_043786955.1 Saprospiraceae bacterium | reverse complement strand
TCCCGTTTGGCTCAGCACAAATACAGCACTCAATGGTTCGCGCAATTTGCTCGACGTTTACTGCACCGCTTCCGAGGGTTATAGAAATTATCTCGCTAAAATGGGTACGAATATAGAAAAAATATTCGTTACAGGAATGCCGAACTTCGACAACGTTAAGGAGTTTTTGACGAACGATTTTCCGCACAAAAATTATATTATGGTTGCTACAACCGATATGCGCGAAACTTTAAAAATTGATAATCGCCCTGCATTCTTAAAAAAATGTGTAAAAATTGCCAACGGCAGACAACTGCTGTTTAAAATGCACCCGAACGAAAAACGTGAACGCTTCGAAAAAGAAATTAGAAAATATACTCCCGCCGATTCTTTAATTTTCTTTGAAGGGAACACCAACCACATGATTGCAAATTGTGACGAATTAATTACACAATTTTCGACTGTTGTTTACGTCGGTTTAATTTTGGGTAAAAAAGTACATTCCTATTTTAATCTCGAAATGCTTAAACGTTTGCAACCCATTCAAAACAATGGCACCTCAGCGGTTAAAATTGCCGAAATTGCTAAAGCCTTTATAGAATTTGACGGTGAGAAAGAAGATTTTGTAAAAAATTATAATGTGCAAGGGCAATTAAAACAACTCGAGTATGCCACTTTTTGAAACGTTGGCATTTGCTGAAAATCAAAACATTGTCATTATTGTTCAAGCGCGCATGAGTTCAACGCGTTTTCCGAACAAAATAATGAAAACTGTTTTGGATGAGCCTGTATTGTTTCGGCAATTAGAGCGCATTGCTGCTATTCAACATTCCGTACAGTTAGTTGTTGCAACGTCGCAACAACCTGAAGATGATATGATTTTGAAAGCGTGTCAAGAACGTGAATATGCTTGTATGCGCGGCAATCTGAACGACTTACTTGACCGACATTATCAAATAGCAAAATATTTAAAAGCTGATACAGTTATAAAGATTCCGAGCGATTGTCCATTAATTGATACAGACGTGATTGACCAAACCATCAGTTTTTATTTAGAAAACATAAATAAATACGATTTTGTCAGCAATTTGCATCCTGCCACTTTTCCTGATGGTAACGATGTTGAAATCATGACGTTCGATTGTTTGGAACGCACTTGGCACGAAGCGACAAAACAATTAGAACGTGAACACACAACGCCGTATATTTGGGAGAATTCGGATAAATTTAGATGCGCGAACGTGCCGTGGGAAACAGGTTTAGATTACTCGATGTCGCACCGATTCACACTTGATTACAAAGAAGATTTAGATTTTATCCGAGCTGTGTACGAAAAATTATATCCGCGCAATCCCAATTTTAGTTTGAGCGATATTTTAGAACTTTTAGATGAGCATCCAGAAATTTATGAAATTAACGCACAATATGCTGGCGTAAATTGGTACAGAAATCATCTCGATGAATTAAAAACAGTAGGTGCATCGAACACAAAAATTATTTAACCACAGGTTTGAATTATGATAAACAAAAACCTGTTAGGTAGCCTAGCTGCGCTCGGCAATACCTAACAGATTTGAAAAAATTAAAAATGACAATTAAAACAGAAAAAGAATTAAAGTCCTTATCGCTCAAAGTGCGTGAACACATTATTAAAATGGCAACCGACGGCGGTTGTTTTTTGGGTGCTTCTCTTTCAGCAACTGATCTTATCGTGTATCTCTACGAAGAGTTTTTAAATATTTCTGGCGAAAATTTAAAAGATCCGAACCGCGATTATTTATTGCTCTCTAAAGGACATGATGTTCCTGCACTCTATGGTTTGTTTGCGGAAAAAGGTTGGATAGAAAAAAAGCGATTAGAAAATCACCTTTCTATTGACGATAATATTTATTGGCACCCGAATGTAAAAGTACCTGGCATCGAATTTCACTCAGGTTCACTCGGTCATTTACCTTCCGTTGCGCTGGGCATTGCCGCAGACATGAAAATGCGCGGGACAAATAATAAAGTTATTTGTATTCTCGGCGATGGTGAATTGAATGAAGGTTCAGTTTGGGAAGCGGTTTTAGTGGCGAATGCGCACAAAATGGATAATTTATATTTTGTGATTGATAGGAATTTCTTTCAAGCAAATGCTGCGACAGAAGAACTCATTCCGTTAGAGCCACTTGATAAAAAATTTGCCGCCTTTGGCGCCGCTGTTAAACGAATTGATGGTCACGATTTCAACGCTTTGGAGCGCGCATTTAAAAAATGGAAACCCGAAGAAGGAAAATTGCGCGTTGTGATTTGCGATACTAAACGCGGTAAAGGTTTGCCAAGCATTGAAGCGCGCGCCGATAGATGGTTTTGTAATTTTTCACACACAGAGATTAATTCTTTGTTAGGTGAATTGCATAGTCAAGTAGTAACTGAATTAGAATCTGAAACTTTAGTTGTGCGATAGTTTTCAATTGCCGTCCGCTAAAGCTGACAGAATTAATAAAAAGAATTGGGCTTTAGCCCTGACAAAAAGAATTTTAATTCAAGCCGAAAGAATAAAAATATGACTTACGAGGAATTATTAAAAATAACTGCGCTCGCCGATGAGCGATTTGTAGTGATGACGGCAGAAAATCGCGCTTTGGTGCGCAATCTACCAGCCGTTTTAGGTAAAAGGTTTATTGATACAGGTATAACCGAGCAATGTATGGTTGGTATGTCTGCTGGTTTAGCTTTGCGAGGAAGAATACCTGTTATTCATGCCCTTTCGGCTTTTTTGAGTATGCGCGCTTACGAATTTGTGCGAACAGATTTGGGCATAGGCAATCTTCCCGTAAAACTCAGCAGTTTTATTCCAGGTTTTTTGAGCGACGCAAATGGACCGACGCACCAAGCAATTGAAGATATTTCTTTAATGCGCGGCATTCCGAACATGACTGTTTTTGCACCAGCCGATGAAGATGATTTAGTAAAATCTTTGCCAGCTATTTGGGCGAGTACATCACCAGCGTATGTGCGCATTAATACGCGTCCATCAAAAATTAATCACGCGCCATTTGAAATTGGTAAAGCAGAAGTTTTATCGAAAGGGTCGGATATTACTTTTTTGACTTACGGTTTAATGCTCGAACAAGTTGTTGAAGCTGCAGAAATTTTGCGCCAGGCGGGTAAATCTGTCGGTGTTGTGAATATGCGCACGCTTAAACCCGTTGATGTTGACGCGATTTTAAACGCAGTTAAAACTTCCGAAAGAATTATAACCGTTGAAGATCATTTCAAAACGGGTGGTTTGTATTCCATCGTTGCTGAAGTTTTATTAGAACACGGATTAAAAGCGGACGTAACTCCATTTGCTTTGAACGATAAATGGTTTAAACCAGCTTTATTACCTGCTGTTTTAGAATATGAAGGCTTCACAGCTTTACAAATTGCTGAAAAAGTTCTCGGTAAAAAAGTATCCGCAACAAAAACAAAAGTTTTAGAAAATACTTTCGATGAGTAGTCTTATTTTTTAATAAACCTCGTAGGTTTTTAAAACCTGCGAGGTTTAGACATCGTAAGGGTTCGTATTTTGAACTTGTAGTTAAAATTATAAAATCTTTTATCATGGCAAAAAATATTGTAGGCTTTAACGCCGATTATCCGAACATTACGCAATCGCTCAAAATGTATAAACGCGGATTGAAAGTTCAAAAACCAATCACGCAAACTTTGGCGAAAGGTCCAGGTCAGTTTTCTTTAGGCGCATCGCCTATTTATTTAAAACGTGGAAAAGGCGCCCGTGTTTGGGATCTTGACGGCAATGAATATCTCGATTATAACGCAGCAATTGGTCCTTTATCTCTGGGCTACTGTTACCCTGCGGTGGATAATGCGATTAAAAAACAATTGAAAGATGGGATAACTTTTTCTTTGATGCACCCACTCGAAGTTGAAGTGAGTGAACTGATAAAAAGTATTATTCCGAATGCCGAAGCCGTGAAAATTTCAAAAACGGGTGCAGATGTTTGTTCTGCAGCAGTTCGGGTGGCGCGCGCATTCACAAAGCGCGATAAAATATTTTGTTGTGGTTATCACGGCTGGCACGATTGGTATATTGGAATCACTTCGCGCAATCTCGGCATTCCCGAATCTACACAAAATTTGACTTATACTTTCGAGTATAACGATATTGAAAGTATAAAAGCATCACTCGATAAAGATGTCGCTGCTCTCATACTCGAGCCTTTTATTTTTGAAGCACCTAAGCCTGGTTTCTTAAAAGAACTCGCTGCTGTTTGTAAAGCGAACGGCACGCTTTTAATTTTTGATGAAATGTGGACGGGTTTCAGAGTTGCGATTGGTGGCGCGCAGGAATATTTTGACGTAAAACCCGATTTGGCTGTTTACTCAAAAGCGTGTGCTAACGGTATGCCAATTGCTTTTTTAACAGGTCGTGCCGATGTCATGGAACTTTTCAATAAAGAAGTTTTCAGTTACACCACTTTTGGTGGCGAAACACTTTCTCTCGCAGCTTGCAAAG
>JAYVVO010000312.1:0-12266 GCA_043786955.1 Saprospiraceae bacterium | reverse complement strand
CACGCGATGAGAAAATAATTCTTACTCCGACTTACCACGTTATGGAAATGTACAATGTACATCAAGATGCCCAAAAAATTCCGTTGATTGTTTGTTCGAACGATTACATTGTAGGCAGTGAAAAACTTAAAGCGGTTTCCGCTTCTGCCTCAAAAGATAAAAACGGTTTCGTTCATATTTCTTTGGTAAATATTGATGCTAAAAATTCTCAAACAGTCTCAATGATGATAAAAGGAAATACTTTTAAAAGTGTTTCAGGACGCATACTTACATCGGAAAAATTACAAAATTATAACTCGTTTGAAAATCCCAATAAATTAACTCCTACCCTATTTACAAATGCTAAATTATCGAACGAAAATTTGAGTGCGATAATTCCGCCATTTTCAGTAGTAGTTTTAGAGTTAAAGTAGAATTGAAATTCATAGTAGCTTAAAAAAAATTAAATTAATTTGATTGCGAGGTTGAAAGTACGTCGAAAAAATGTGCGAATATTAAAACGTTGCACTATTTTTAGTAGTCGTCAGGAGACAACCAAATACTATGTGCAAGTCTAAAAGACGTTGCACAAGCGTTACGCGTTTTTAAGACACATGGTTGGCGAGCGAGTACTATGTGCAAGTCTAAGACGTTGCACGAGCGTTATTTATTTTTTGGGAGATGGTTGGCGAGCGGTGACGTTGCAAGAGCGTTAGACGTTTTTAGACAGATGGTTGACAAGCGGTGGCATAAAATTTTTTCAAAAAACAAATAAAATTGTCTGCAATTATTGGCAATTTTACTTCGTTTTTCTTTGAAAAATTGCGAAAAAATTACTCGTTTAAATTTGCTCCATTAAAATTGTCAGGAACCTAATTTTTTTTTGCATGCAATGTTTTTAGTCCTGCTCACCTTTTGCGAATTTTTCTTGTAATAATATCAGTTAATTTTGTTCATCTTGAAATTAAAACTGCGTGTATTTTTAATCTTGCCATTTTCATCCCTTTCAAATATTAATTCTTGACCCAATGTTTTATCATCTTCTTGAATCTTCCTAAATGTATCTTTTTTGACGTATTTATATTCAGTTATTGCGGATGCTGGTGAATCTGAAGGCACATTAAACATGATTAGTTTCCCTTTAAAAGGTACTACTATTACCTCACCTCCGAAGGTATAATTGTCATATCTTCCTTCATACATGGCAAGGTCAGTATTTTTAGTAGTGGTATCTCCTGCAATTTCCTTATTCAATATACTAAATATTTGGTTGCTGTATTTATAGATGTTAACCCCTTGTGCATTAATCATCAAGGTAACGCCCAACTTTTTCTTAGGGTCAATCATCACAGAACTAACGTAACCAGGGCAGCTGCCATCGTGTCCTATAGTTGTAAGTCCGCTTGGTTGATATTGAATATTAAACCCCAGACCCCAAGTTAATTTTTTATCAGAACTTGTCCATTGTATCCGCTGCATTTCTTTCAAAGTTGAAGGTTTTAAAACCCCTGCGTTTGTATTTGATAATAACTTTAATTGCCAAGATGCAAATTTTGCTAAATCAATCACATTGGATGAAAACCCTGCCGCAGGAGTAAGCGCATTGGTTTTAAAAAAAGGCATCATTTTTCTTTCACCTTGTCTGTTGAGTGCACCATAACCCGTAGCCATTTCTCCTCTCCAAAGATTTTCAGGCAAGTAGGGATGCGTATTGCCTAGTTGCAGCGGCTTCAAAATATTCTCCTCGATATAGTTTTTGTAAGACACACCCGATTTGGAAGCCACAATTTCGCCCAGCAAACTCATAGCGAAGTTAGAATACTGAAAATAAGTAGAACTTGGGTATAGTGTTTCAAGATTTAAAACTGTCTTTTTCAAATCTTCAGTTGTGATAAAATTGAAATTAGGTTCATTCCAGCCATCACCTACGTCTCTTGTCAAGCCCGATGAGTGCGTTAGCATAGAACGCACTGTTATGGGCACGGATTCGATAAACTGTTGATTTATTTTATACTCAGGTAGTAAAGCAGTTAAGGAGTCGTCCAATCTTAAACTCCCTTTTTCCCAAAGTTGCATGACTGCAACAGAGGTGAATAACTTAGAGATAGAGCAAATTGAACAAATGGATTCAGGTTTCATTGGTGATTTCTTTTCCACATCTGCAAAACCATAGCCCTTTTGAAAAATTATATTCTGGTCTTGAACAATAGCAACCGACAAGCCGGGCAGTTTGTCAAAATCCCGTTGTGCATCTAACCAATAGTCAATAATCTTGAGGTGGTCAGTATAATCCACCTTTGTACTTTGCCCCCAGCATTGGAAACAGAACAAGAAAAGAATTCCAGCAAAAGACATTTTTTTCATGCTGTTATTAATTTTTTTATTGAGAAATTGAGAAAATAATGAGGGAGTGTCAAATTATTAAAATTTATCCAACAAAATTGCCGATTGAAATTCAATCGGCAATTTTATTGAATAAACATCTTGCTTTAAATATTCGCTTTAAACTCTTTAAAACTACATATCGTTAAGCGTATTTTTTTCTGTAATTATTTCGCGCAATTCTTTCAGATATGAATATTGTTGTGGAAGAACGCGTTTGATGGCATCTTTAACGGCAAAATATGAACCGTGTTTTTCTAATTCATCGAACACTTTATCGGCAACAAACAGAATATCTTGTTTAATTAAACTTTTCAAAGAAGGCATATCGTGCCAATCGCCTTCAATGGCATACGCTTTTTTTTGTTCGCCATCTTTTTCGATCGCGTCCAACTCAATAATATCATTTTTAAATGATGAAAAGGGCGCTTCAGGTAAGTGCCAATCTTCACCTTCTAAATCGTGATTGACCAAAAAAACTTCCAAACCGCGCTGTCTAATTCTATAGATTATAAGGTGCGCTTTTTTTAACAAATCCTTGTGCATTGGCGTAATACTCTAAACTTAACCAAATTGTAAATGTAAAACAAAAAAACAGAAATTTAGTTTTTAAATTTCTGCTTTTTAAAATATCAATATAAAATTAATTAAATTTAATCATTCACGCGATTAAATTTTAAAAAGATTCCGTTTTATAATCTTTTTTCTTTCCGTTTAATTTATCGGCTGGGCTATGTTTTTGCCCAAATTGTTTATTATCGCTACTATTCGGAAAACCACCCATGCCACCAAAACTTTTTTGTAGTTGTTCCTTCATATTTTCAGGCATTTGAAAATTTTTCATGCCGTCTGCGTCGCCAAAATTAAAAGAAAAACCTTGCATTTGCTTTTTAAACTGATTGAGCAAAGCGGTATCCATGTTGCCGAATTGTTTAAAATTTTGCCCATCGAATGAAAAACCTTGAAAGTTTTGTTTGCTTGTGTCCAATTCGGAACCGCCAAACATTTTACCGAAGTTGAATAAATTAAAATTCTGACCGCCACCGTTGCCACCAAAATTAAAACCTTTAAATTGTTCTTTCATTTTTGAAATCAAGGAATCGTTATCGCCATCGAATGAAAATTGTTTTGATGTTGCATCCTTAAACATTTGTGCCTTCGGATCTGAAGTTGAATCGGTTGAAAAATTTTGCAAGTTTTCTTCTTTCACAATACTCGGCACAGTATCTGAAAATTCTTTTGAAAATGATTTACCTTGTATCGAACGCGCTTGCTCCATTTGTTTCATCAATTCTTTATCAGAAATATTAGAATCTGTTTGCGCAAAAAGAAAACCTGAGAGGTGCGAAAAGATTAAAATTAGAAACAAAAAATTTTTCTTATTCATATTGAAATGCAATAGTTAATTTGATTTGAAAATAAATTTTCCACACTATAACGTTTCGACGATAAAAATGTGATGTGTAACGCGAAAAATTTATTCATCGGGTTTTAAATCGAGACGTTTCGCCAACGTACTCACTAAAGGATTAACTTCCATCATCAGTTTGAGTTTTTCACGCGCCGTCAAATAACGTTTAACCACCACATCGGTTTGACTATTCGGGTTTAAACTCTCATCAATATTTATTTGAAGTGAAAGACTCGGCTCGTTGAGATCGAAGCGCAAAAAATCTGGTAAATTTTGTTCTTGAATGATAAAGTTTTTCGACATCGTGCTACCAACCGTAACATTCACGCGATTACCTTCGAGTGCCAAGACGGCAGTTTTCAAAACAGATTTTACGGACGGACGTTCGTGCGTTTCAGTGTATTTCGTCCAACTTTCTTTTAAATTATCAAAACTCAGACGCGAAACAGCTGCACTTAAAAGTGCTTCACTTGCAGCAATATCTAAAGCGATACTTTCTAAATTTCCAATTTTCGGTGCAACCGAATAATTCGTTTTCATTTCTGAAACGCGCGCAGATTCGGGTTTAGGTTCGTAATCTTTCGGTGCTAAAGTTGTTCCAGAAATTTCTTTATGTTTTGTTTCTACTTTAATTTTATTTTCTGACGGTGTCGCAGAAATTATAGGTTTTGGAATCGGCAACGGCAACGGCAGCGTCACTACTTGTTGCTTATCAGTGTTTTTTTTTTCAGATGCTTGCGAGGCGAATTGCGTGTAGTTGGTAATGTGCGCAATTTTGAGGAGGGCTAACTCAACGTGTAAACGCTTTGAGCGGGCAGATTTATAATTAATATCGCTCGTATTGAGTACGTCGAGTGCCGTCAGAATGAATGACGTTGGCAATAAAGCGGCTTGCTCGGCGTAACGTTGTTTCAAACTTTCTGATTGCTCAATGAGATGAAGCGTTTTAGGATTTTTTGAAACCAATAGTTGACGCAAATGTTCGGCAAAACCTTGAATAAAAATGTCACCTTCAAATCCGTTGTGCTGAATTTCGTCGAAAATAATTAATACTTCGCTTTCGTTGCTGGCTGCAGCTTCTTGCGTAAGTTTGAAAAAATAATCGAAATCGAGAACGTTTAAATTCTGAACGACATCAGCAAGAACAAGTTTATTATTTTGCGAAGCAGATACCAATCTATCGAAAATAGAAAGCGCATCGCGCAGCGAACCATCTGATTTTGAAGCTACAACGTGTAACGCAGCTTCATCGGCATCAATAATTTCGAGCGCGCAAATTTTCATTAAGTGCGCGACAATAGCAGCATTTGTGATGCGTTTGAAATCGAAAACTTGACAACGCGAGAGAATAGTAGGAAGAATTTTGTGTTTTTCCGTGGTTGCGAGAATAAAAATGGCATACGGTGGCGGTTCTTCAAGCGTTTTTAAAAACGCATTAAACGCCGACTGCGAAAGCATATGCACCTCATCAATAATAAAAACTTTGTACTTACCACTTTGTGGCGGAATGCGCACTTGCTCAATTAAACCACGAATGTTTTCTACGGAACTATTAGATGCTGCATCCAATTCAAAAATAACGAACGAACTATTACTTTCAAACGATGTGCAGGATGCGCATTTACCACACGCTTCAAAATCGGAAGTGCGATTGGTACAATTTAAAATTTTGGCGAGAATGCGCGCGTTTGTCGTTTTACCAACACCACGTGGACCACAAAATAAAAAAGCATGAGCTACTTTTTCTTGACGCAAAGCATTTTTCAACGTTTCAGAAACGTGTTCTTGACCAACCACATCGCTGAAACGCGAAGGTCTGTATTTACGTGCAGAAACTATAAATTCACTCATGGTGCAAATTTAAAAAATTCTGTTTCAAAAGTAAACTTTATTTTTCAACAATGCAAAAAAAATGAGCCAATGTGTTGGCTCATTATCTTATCCTCCTGCTTTTTTTGCAGCAGTAAACCCTTTTACGATGAGAAACTTGAGTGCTTTGTCGCGTTGATCTCCCTGCAAAATAATTTCATCATTTTTTGATGAACCACCTACTCCACAAGCCGTTTTTAAAGATTTAGCTAAATCATTTAATTCCGATTCGGAAACAACAATACCAATTATATTGGTTGACATTTTATTGCCTTTATGTCGCTCTAAATGAATCCGAATTTTTTGTTTAGAATATGCTAACGTCTCAGTTTCGCTTTCTTCAACTTCTGGTTTAAAATCTGGATTGGTTGAAAAAACTATACTCGATAACGCCGATAAATCTTTGCTGCCTTTCATTATTCATTGTTAGTTGTGCGTTGATAATTGCTCGTTGATAGTTTAAACGAACAACGAGCAACTAACCACTAATGTAGGTGACTTGAGAGAAGTTTCAAAAATTCGTTGCGGGTTTTATCATCATCTTGAAAAACGCCCGTGAAAGACGAAGTCGTTGTAGCAGAATTTTGTTTCTGAACACCGCGCATCATCATGCACATGTGGCGCGCTTCAATCACTACAGCTACGCCGAGCGGTTTGAGTGTGTCTTGAATACAATTTTTTATCTGATCTGTCAAACGCTCCTGCACTTGCAAACGGCGCGCAAAAACATCTACAACGCGTGGAATTTTAGAAAGCCCAACGATATAACCGTTCGGAATGTATGCAATGTGGGCTTTGCCAAAAAAAGGTAAAACGTGGTGTTCGCAAACACTGAAAAGTTCAATGTCTTTAATGATAACCATGTTTTTATAATCTTCTTTGAACATCGCGCTGCGCAAAATTTTTTCAGCGTCCATCTGATAGCCGCTGGTTAAAAATTGGAGTGCTTTTGCAACTCGCTCAGGTGTTTTCTCTAAACCTTCCCGAGATTTGTCTTCGCCTAATAAATCAATAATTTGTGCATAGTTAGCGGCGATTTGAGTTGTTACATCCGTTTTGAAGGCTTGAGAAACAGATTTAATCGCCATAGTTGAATCAAGAAGTTGCATAATTTTTTTTAAAGTTAAAATACAAGTTAGTGTAAATCCCTTTAAATTACAAAACAATTTTAACCTAACGCTTCACCGTAATACTCCGCATAGATATTCTCGGTTTCAACGAGTTTTAAACCATGCAATGTGGCACCGTTTGCTTTAATTATATCTACAAGCTCATTCCAAATACAGACAATTACGTTTTCAGTAGTCGGCAAAATATTTTGAGGGATAAAGTCAATGTCTAAATTTAAATTAGAGTGATCAAGTTTATCTACGGCGTGTTTTTTAATGAGCGAACTGAGGTGTTTAGCATCAATTACAAATCCTGTAACTTTATCAGGAATACCTTTAACAGTTACGAATAGCGTATAGTTGTGACCGTGCCAATTTTTGTTAGAACATTTTCCGAAAACAGCGAAGTTTTTTTCTTCACTCCAATCACTTACCCATAATTTATGAGCAGCGTTGAAACGCTCGACGCGCGTTAAATACACCATTCAGTTTGTTTTTATTTTTTACACGCAGGAACTACGACTGCGTTTTGAGAATGCAAAGTAACGGTGAATTGTTGGGATTGCAAAAATATAAATTAAAATGTCTCTTCTGGTTTAAATAATTCTTTCAGCCAGTTTACAAATTTATTACAGGTTTCTTCGTCGGTTGTTAAATATTTTTTAGTTATACTCAAGCCCATAGGTGTACCAGGATCTTCTTGCCAAGCCAGCCAAGTATGAATCAAAGTTTTTGATTTATGTATTGTGTTGTATTGATTTAAATTTTGTTTTTCAATTTGTTCGAGCGTTTCGTTTGCAATCGGTAAAAGCAAATCATCCTTCGGAACTAAAAATCGAATAAAATCTTCGAGCATTCCGTTTAAATTATTATTTGGCATAATCCAAATTCCAATTTTAACTTCTTCCGCGTTTTTATAAACTAAACCTGATGGAGGTAATTCATTGGTAAGATTAAATCCTTTTTGAATCAACATTTTTTTTAGAGTTGACCATCTCTTATTAATATCAGAATCAGCATCAATAATAATTCCAAGCGTATCAAAATCTAAGATATCTGTTGATTTTAATCTAACCTCAATTTCATTGTTTAATTTTTCAATTCCTCCACAATCAATTACATCAAAGTTTTCCTTAAGTTTATTTTTTTCGCACAATGCCCAAATGACATGTTGATCGTCATTACCTTCAACTAATAGTTTTTTGAAGAATTTCTCTTGAATTTTCATCCTCTAATTTCTATTTGTTGGTCAACAGAAATTTTCAAATCTTCAGCAGTGTATTGAATTTGCTTTATAAAACCATTCTTATTGTAAAGTCGAATTAATTCTCCACTCACTTTATTCTCTGGTTTATTAAGTGACTTTTCAAATCCACCGATACAATCATCACTATGTGTAGTAGCAAAAACCTGAACGTTTAATTTTTCGGCTAAATGAAAAATTATTTCCCATAACTGTTCTTGTGCACTGTGATGCAACCCATTTTCAAATTCATCAATGAGTAAATAACCGTTTTCAGCATTGACTAAAGCTAAAATAATTGTAAGAATACGATTAATACCGTCGCCCATGCTTTTTAAAGGGAGTGGATTTAAATAGTCCGAGCTTTTCAAAATTGCTTTCCTTTTACCACTGACATCACCAACAAATCCAATTTTCTCTGCTTTTGGGTTAATAATTTTTAAAGCATCAACAACATAATCTTCTTTGTCTGTTAAATAAATTTTATCCCAAAGAATAGAGTTAATTTCACGATCAATATTTATTGAACTAATAGATTGGAAATTATTAATTGTTTCTAAATTATAAGCTAAATGTGAACTCAATGAGAAAAACAATTCCCCCTCATTATAAGCAATTCTCAATCCTAAATCAGAAATAAAATCATATTCACCAAAACTTTGTACAGATGTATTTTTTTTTTTATCTCTATAGTTTCTAAATGAGTCGAATTTGATTGCAAGCAAATTTTTTTGATGTTTTTTGTTTGAAGAATCATCTTTTTCAGATGATTCAATTGTGAGAGTTTCAATATTTTTCACATCAAAAACACGATTTGGAAATAAAGTTGCAAAAGCTTTAGTATTAATTTCCTTGAAATTCCTAATATTTTTGTCAAAAATAAAACTTTCTCCTCTTGATTCGATAGACTCAATTAAATATTTTAAATCACCTTTAGTCACAAAGATTGTTATTGCTTCTAACAAAGATGATTTACCTGAATTATTCTTTCCAGTTATTAAATTTACGCGTCCCAAAGAATTTATTGATAAATCCTTTAAGATTCGAAAGTTTTTTATATGAAGTGATTCTAGCATTTTTATTCTATTTCAATACAAAAATAGTTAAATTTTTGGTAAAGAGCTTAAAAACTTAAATTTCTTTTTGAAGCAAGTAATGCACCAAGTTCTTGTTTCCTCTCCTCCCATTCTTCTTCTATGATACTAAAATACATAGAGTTTCTTGCAACACCATTGTCCTTAATGAGGTTATTTCTTAAAGTTCCTTCATAGGTTGCACCGATTTTCTGAATCGCTTTTTGCGAACGAATATTTTTTTCGTCAGTTTTTAACTGCACTCTGACAGCACCTAAAATTTCAAAACAGTAAGTTAGTAAAAGGAATTTGCATTCAAAATTAATTTCTGTCGCCCAATAATCATGATGCAGCCAAGTTGCACCAATTTCGAGGTTTTTATTTTTGGGTTGAATATTTAAAAAATCAGTAGCACCAATGATTTTATTTTCTCGTTTGTTGTAAATAACAAACGAGTAGCGACTACCTTTTTCTTTTTCAATTAATGCGCTTTTAAACGAATTTATTATTTTATCTGAACTCGACATATCGAAAGGATAAAACTCCCAAATGCGAACATCATTAGCTATTAAACCCAACTGGTGAAAATGATTTTCTTCTAAAGGCAGAAGTTCAACTGATTCGCCAGTCAATTTGATAGGATATTTTAACCAATTATTCACTTCTTAGTTCTTATTTTCTGAATAATTAAATTTCCAACCGCTACACCTTGTTTAAAACCTTCCGCACACGCTGGGCGATAGTGAATGCCAGCATAAATGCGACTCATAGCAGCTTGTTCTCCCGCTTCTTTAAAACTGTTATAATGTCGCGCTTCCAAACCAAATTGCACTTCTGTACTATCGGTGAACGCCACGTTTTCACCAAATAAATGTGTTAGAATCGTTGATGATGCACCAGAAATAACACTGTGACCAGAAGTATATTCTGGAAATGGCGGCGTAATGATTATTGGCAACCAATTCGGATCAATAAATTTTGCGATGTAGGATTCTGGTCGAATAACTTCTGAGCGATATTTTTCATCCCAACAAGCAATGAAACCATCGAATTGCGCGAGCGCAACGCGCAAATAGCTATCTATACTTTCGTACACATCTTTTTTGTTTTGGCGCGCATTATACATCGTAATCCATAACCAATGTCCAGCAGGTGAAATTTTTTTGCGCGTCACATTCACGTGACCTGTGTTAAAAGTTGCCGCTGGATTATCATCCCAGTACCAAGCTGTTTCAGTTTTATCGGGCGCATTTGTTTTAACCAAATTATAAGTTTCAAGAGCCATTTTATAAAATGCACTCGATTTAGCAGAGTCATATTTAATAGCGGGAATAGGTTTAATTTGTGCCGCTGAATCCATAACGAGCGTTCTCAATTCGCACCAATGCGGTTCTAACGCATCGCCGTAATCAGGCGAAGTGGGTCGCCAGCGCGTTAAATTACTCGGTGTGACAGTATATTTAGATTTCGATCGCGTTTGCGCGTAATTGTCTTTTGAACTCCAAGCGATAATGCTTCCGCCAACCGAATCGCCGAAAGCAATACTGCGTTCGTAAACATCGCGCGGAATACCGATTTTTTTAAAATCGGCAAGAATGTTTTTCCTAAAATTGTCCAGACTGTCTTCAGAAAATATAAGTTTACGACCTACTTTTAGATAAGCGCACACTGCTGAAAGTGTCAAACAATAGGTTTTATCTTTATCCACACTTGGTAAGTTTTGCAATCCATTAATCTGACCTTTTAAACTTTGATAATTTGGCAATTGTGCGTTAGCTGCTTCATACGCCGCGATGTGCGAATACGTATAAATGCGCGAAGCAATCATGGGTGCGAATAAATCGTACTTAATTACTTCAGAAAGTGCCTGCATCGAACGGTGGATAAATTCTGGGTTCGCAGCCTCGGCTTGGTAATTTGGGTTTTGTTTTTCAGTTTCGCACCCAAATGGAATAGTTGCGATAAAAGATAAAGACACAAACAGTAAAATGATTTTACTGCTTTTTATAAATTCATACATTTTTTTTGTTTTTTAATCTGACCAAACCTTAAAATAGTTTTTACTTCTGGTTACAGGTGTAAAAACTACTTAGAACGTACTTCGTAATTTGTAATTCGCAATTGATTACTGATCAGGTGCAACGCGCTTAACTAATTTCTGTATATCGTTCGATAAATCTTCCATATTTTTCGCCGTATCGCTATATTTATGCGTCGGGTCGTTGGGTTTATTTATTTCTTCTGTTTTAGACTTAGCTTGAAGCGAAGCTTTGCGTTGCTCTAAAGCAGAAATTTCTTTATTTAAGTTCGGGTCATTTTGATTTGAAGCGTGCTCTCGGAGTTTAACCAAAACATCATCCATTTTAGATAGTGCTTTATCGAAAGTGCCTTTATCGCGTTCTGAACTCAGGAGATTTTTGATTTCAACAAAAACATTTCCAACGCCAGAAAAAATGGCTTTTGAGCGATCTTTCTCAATCGCATTTCCAAAAAAATAGTTATACACTGTGAGACACAATACTACAACCACTGCAATACGAAATAGGAATCTGAGCATAGTAATTATTTATTTTCGACAAAATTAATCATTAAAATTGGAAAAATAAAATTTGAGATTTTTTGAGGTAAAAATTTATGCTGAATCAATATTAAATTTTTGTACGGTTTTATTTTCATTAATTCGACAAGTCATTTTAAATTGCAGCCAACTTGTTTGTCACACACTCCCTTGAAACAATTAAATTCATAAATTATGCAAAAGCGCACATTAGGCAAAAATGGTTTAGAAGTTTCAGCAATCGGACTGGGTTGTATGGGTATGAGTTTTGCTTATACACCATTCCCAGAAGAAAAAGATTCTATCGCTCTTATTCACAAAGCTGTGGAAGAGGGAATTACTTTTTTTGATACTGCTGAAGTTTATGGTCCTTACACAAACGAAGATTTGCTGGGCAAAGCGTTGAAGTCCTATAGAAACGATGTTGTAATCGCTACAAAATTTGGTTTTAATATTCAAGATGGAAAAATGGCAGGCGTAACAAGTCGCCCTGAAAATATCAGAAAAGCTGTGGAGGGTTCGCTCAAACGATTACAAATAGATTGCATTGATTTATTGTATCAGCATCGCGTTGATCCGACCGTGCCGATTGAAGACGTGGCAGGAACGGTAAGAGATTTAATTAAAGAAGGCAAAGCTAAAT
>JAYVVO010000311.1:0-4492 GCA_043786955.1 Saprospiraceae bacterium | reverse complement strand
TTGTATCGTTAAATCAACAAAACATTTTTTAACTAAAAAGAAATGACATGATTAGTGATAACAGAATGCAGATGAACGAGCGCTTTATTCAAGCGTTTAGATTGCTCGAAGAACGCGGCGAGATTGTTAAAAACGATCGCAACGGCAAAGGTGTTGGCGACGTCGCTTCTAAAGTGCTCGGCAATAGAATGTACGGACACATCATCCGTGCTTTTTTAGATAACAAACGTCATATTGATTACGACAATGCGCAAAAATTTTGTCGTCTCTACGACATCAACGAAGATTTTGTACTGCGCGGTCTCGGCAATTTAACGTCATCGAGCGAAAGCAAGGAAAATCAATTCCCCGATAAGTATTATGTAGTTGCACCTACGGAGGGTGGTAATATTATTTTCACGAGTTTCCAAGCGTTTGCAGGTACGGCAGCTTTCGATTCAGGAAGTTTTGCTCGAGACGAAAGCACAACGCGTTTCTCTGTTCCAGGGCTTTCAGGTGGTAATTTATTTGCTTTTCCGATTAATGGTAATTCTATGGAGCCTATAATTAATAGTGGCGACATAGTAGTGTGCAGAAAACTAAACACACCCAATGAAATTAAAGATAATGAAATTTATGCTGTGCGCCACAACGGTACAGTTTGGGTAAAATATCTTCAACCCGTTAAAAATAAGGCGGGTCGCGTAATACAATTGAAATTGGTTTCGGCAAATTATTTAGAGCACGATCCATTCATTGAAGATGTGAACGAAAATACACAATTGTTTAAAGTGATTCGTCGTATCAGTAAGTTTTAAAAGAAAATAATTATTGTAATTATTGATGTTTTATAGTGTTAAATAGTTGAATGAAACGCGTCCTTATTTTAAGAACGCGTTTTTTTTTCAATTCAATTATCGAGTTTGAATTTTATTGGAACTGTATATGCTACTGCGATAGCTTTACCATCTTGCTTACCTGGAATCCAATGGGGCATTTTTTCAATAACCCGCATTGCTTCTTCATCGCAACCACCACCTACGCCACGTTTAATTTTTACATCAATAATAGAACCGTCGCGCTCAACAACGAAACCAACATAAACTGTTCCCGAAATACTGTCTTTACGTGCTTGCTCCGGATATTTAATATTGGTTGATAAATAATGAAACAATTCGGCTTCGCCATTTGGAAATTGAGGAATCGTTTCAACCCGAGTGTAAACAGGATTACCTTTTGAATCCTTAAATTCTACTTTTGCTTTTTTTTGCGCGTTAATGCCAGTCGTGGCAGTAATTGTAATCGCAAAAATCGTACAATACTTTAAAAGTGTACGATAAGAAAAACCTGCGTTCATAAAAATTTAATTTAAAAAGTAAAAAAATAGCTATTAGCTGTGAGCTGTGAGCTATAAGCAACTTGTGAGAGAAGCTCATAGCTCATAGCTCACTCAAGTTTAAATTTAACTGGAATCGTAAACGCAACGCGCACTGCTCTACCTTGTTGTTTGCCAGGTTTCCACTTCGGCATAAGTTGCACAACACGCAACGCTTCTTCGCTGCAACCTCCGCCTAACCCGCGTTTAATTTTAATTCCTGTGAAGGTACCATCAGTTTCGACGGTAAAACCAATATAAACAGTGCCTTCTATACAACTTTCCCCCGCTTCTTTTGGATACTTTGTATTGAGTTTTAAGAAATTAAATAATGCATCTTCACCGCCCATAAATTCAGGTTTAGGTTCGAAAAATAAAATACATCCTTCAACTAAAGAATCCTTGATGAATTTATTATTTTGAGCGAAACTATTTATAGATACACAAGTAAGAATTTCCCAAAAAGTAAATTGTAAATAGCGTGTCATAATTTTCAGTTGAAAAATTTCAATCGAACTCAAATCGGATTGGTAAAGAATACAATGAAGCGACTGGTTTACCATTTTGTTTTGCAGATTTCCAACGCGGCATCAATTTTAATATGCGTATAGCTTCTTCATCACAACCTGAACCAATACCTTTAATTAATTTTGTAATACTTATTGAACCATCACGCTCAACGACAATGCTCACATAAACTACCCCATGTACGCCATTCTTAATTGCAATTTTAGGGTAGGTTAAGTTTTTTGAAAAGAATTTAAAAAGCGCTGCCTCACCATCTGGAAATTCTGCCTTTTGTCGAGGGCTTTGGTAAATAGTGTCGTCAACACCGTTAAGTTGCCGAATATATAATTTAGATTCTTGTGCTGAAACCTTAAAATAGGTTGAAGCAAGGATGAAAATGTTCAGATAAATAATTTTATACAATCTTAACATAAGCATAGAACTAATTTTTAAAATCAATATTCGCGCCATTTGCGAAAACTTGGCGACACGACGTTTCTAATTTAAACGCAGAGGCGCAGAGGAATCGCAGATTTCGCAGAAATTTAATAAATTTTCAAGTTTAAAGTCCCCCAACCCTACGCAGTATTATAGTATCAATTTTATCGCGATCAATGAGCGCGAATTGTTTGACTTTACAAATTCGCATTTCATCTAAAATATCTACCAAGTTTTTGTATTTGCAGTGTGGTGAACCTTTAATAAGTATGATGAGTGAGTCTGCATTTTTGGTGTGCAGCGCTTCAATTAAATTTTGCTGCCGTTTTTTTATTACTGCTCGAATCCCCTCACTTGAAAAATTCGTCGTCTCGAAATTAATATTATTACTTGCGAAGTCTTCTTCTGAAATTTGATAATGATAAACGCTGTCATTTTTTCCTAAAAGAATACTCATTACTCGTTGCTTATTTACAACGGGCACATCCACGTCATCGGCGTTTGCTGGTTTTATAATCTGCATCGCTTTAGGTTTTGCTAAACTTGTTGCAAGCATAAAAAAAGCAATGAGCAGAAAAGCTAAATCAACCATTGGTATCATGTCTATCTGAGGCAAGCGTTTGTTGCCATTTATTGTTTGTGCCATAATTTTTGAATGAAGGGATGAAGGAACGAAAATCAAAACGAAAATCAAAACGAAAATCAAAACGAAAATCAAAATCAAAATCAAAATCAAAATCAAAGTGAAAATCAAAGTGAAAATCAAAGTGAAAATCAAAGTGAAAATCAAATCGAAATCAAAGTGAAAATCAAAATCAAAAATCAAAATGAAAATGAAAATGAAAACGAAAACGCCGTAGGCGTGACCAATTTGTAACCGTCCCATTTATTGGGCGGAATTAGAAGTGAGGTAAGTGCAAAAAAAAAGCGTCTCTACAGTGTAGAGACGCTTTTATATTTGCGGAAAATACGCAGCAATTAGCAATGAGCTATTAGCTTTAAGTTTTGAGCTACAATTGAAGAGGGCTCATAACCCATAGCTAATAGCTCACAGCTAATTAATCGAGTTTAAATTTAACTGGCACGGTGTATGCAACACGCACTGCTCTGCCTTGCTGTCTTCCTGGTTTCCATTTCGGCATACCTTGAATAACGCGCACTGCTTCTTCCGAGCAACCTGCACCTACACCACGTTTAACAATAACGTCTGTAATAGAACCATCCGTGTTGACAACAAAACCAACATAACAAGTTCCTTCAACGCCGTTTTCACGCGCGATAGCTGGATATTTGATATTACTACTCAAATATTTAAACAACGCAGCCTCACCATCAGGAAATTCTGGCTTTTGCTCAACCACCGTAAAAATCTGATCCACTTTAGGTTTCTCAGGTTCTTTTTCAACGGGTGGCGGCGGCGGCGGCGGCGCAACGGGTGCAGCATAAGTTTTTACCGAAGTATCACCTTTAACCGTCGTTGTACTCACGTCAATATTCTTTGGAATATCGGGTGGTATTGGAGGTTGATTTTTAGGCTCTTCTTTTTCAACCACTTTAGGCGGCACAAATTTAATTTGTGGCTTTACGGGTGGTGGTGGTGGTGGCGGTGGCGGTGGCGGAGGTGGCGGAGCAGCCCTATCGATTGGCGGTGGAGTAGCCAACTCGACAGGCGTGTAAACCAATTTATCCTCTTTTTTGAATGCTCTACCTAAAATTTCAGAAATTATAGGATAAGCCAACAAAAGCGCAGCCAACAACCCACCGATAATAGCGCCGCGAATTATATTATTGCCATAAATTTGGCGCAAAAAATAACTCCCGTAGGCTTTATTACGTCCCTCAAAAACGACATCGTCGAGAGACATTTTCTGGAAATCTTTTGATACTTCCATATTGTACGGTGATTTAAATTTTTTTAATTAATAACTAAAAAAGAAAAATTAAAAACGAAAAATTAAAAGTATAAGGATTTTAATTTTTAATTTTTAATTTAAATTTTAGCCTGATTTTTATTTATTTTTTAAGTAAGCCCATATTCTCCATGATAGCAGTATCAACTTTATCGCGGTCAACTAAGGCATACGATTTGACCTTACTGATACGCATTTCGTCGAGAATATCTACCATGTTTTTATACTTAGCTTTGGGCGCGCCTTTAATTAATACTATCAGAGAATCCTTGTTGCCAAAACG
>JAYVVO010000310.1:0-4503 GCA_043786955.1 Saprospiraceae bacterium | reverse complement strand
CCATGGTTCGCAAAATAATTCGATACGCACTTTATCTTGTTGCATTGGCAGCAGCTTGGGTAGGTTTTTGGTTAGCTTTCGGAACGATTAACGATTGGCGACCAAAAGGTGGTGAAAAAACGCCGCTGAGTGTTGTAGGAAATCCGAATACGAAAAAAATTGCGTCCGATACGTTTAATATTTTTAGTTGGAACATCGGTTATTGCGGTATGGGTGCTGAAACAGATTTCTTTTTCGACCGTGGTGCAACGTTCACATCAGGTGGCGGCATGGTGTATCCACCAAAAGATTTAGTCGAAAAATATCTTAATGGATTTGAAGCCACGCTCAAAAATAATCCTGCCGATTTTTATTTTATTCAAGAAGTAGATACGCTCGCTAAACGCAGTTACCACATCAATGAATTTAAAGAAACCCTCAAAAATTTGCCAGACTACAACGGTGCGTTGGGAATAAATTACGATTGCAAATACGTTCCTCTACCTACGTTTGAGCCTTGGCATTTTTACGGTGATGTGAAAGCTGGTGTAGCAACTTTTGCTTCCGTCCAACCGATAGAAAGTACGCGCCATCAATTGCCGAGTGAGTACAGTTGGCCCACGCGGATTTTTCAACTCGATAGATGTTTGTTGGTGCAACGCTTCAAAACAAAAAAGGGAAAAGATTTAGTGCTCATCAACATGCACAATTCTGCGCATGATCATGATGGTTCGTTGAAGAAAAAAGAAATGATTTATCTCAGCAATTTTTGTACTTCTGAATTTGAAAAAGGAAATTACGTTATTGCGGGTGGTGATTGGAACGAATGTCCGCCGTATTTTAAATTCGATGCTCTAATGCCAGGCAAAGGGGAAGGTTATGAGCAAATAAATGTGGATGGCAGTATTTTTAACGATTTCCAATTTATTTACGATCCAGTTCATACGACGAATCGAAAAGCGGATTTACCTTACGAACACGGTAAAACTTTCAGCACCATTATAGATTTCTTTTTGGTTTCACCCAACGTGAAAAGCGATTCCATTCAAGTGTTGTCCGATTCGGATTTTAAATATTCCGATCATCAACCGATAATCGGTAAATTTCATTTGCTTTAAGATTTAGAAACAGATGCCGAGTGAAAACTCGTGCGTAGAGCCAGCATAAATTCCGTACGATTGAAACGCCCAATCGAAACTATAACCTACGTGTAAAGCATTACTCAAACCAGCCGTTTTTCCGAGAATTATTCCCGCTTCGCCGTGAACGGTACCAGATACAGACGCGCCAGAACCAACATAAAATGCGCCACCCATGTTGTAACGGATATTTAAATCAATATTAACGGGTGCATTCGGTACAAAACGCGCAGTCACTGTGGGTTGAATGTACGAGTCGCCGTTGATGTGGCGAATTAAACCTGCGTTGGCGTAATAATGCCCAATGCGTTGCACTCTAAACGCGCCATTCACTTGAGGATAATTAGTAGAAAAACCTAAAAGCTGTGGCATCGAAACACCTCCGTAAATATAATCTTTTGAATCGTTGTAATCTCCGATGCGTTGGTAAGCAAAAATTCCCAAGCCAATATCGGGCGTACTTTGCGTTAGATTATTGACAGCGAGATCTTCTTTGTCGTGCAATTTTAAATCTGCGGTATTTAATCTATACTGCACCCAACCCGCAGAAAGTGCCATACTGATACCGTTTTCGTTCGGGTCGGACGTTAAAACGCCACCAATTTTTCCGTAAAAACCCGTTAAGCCTGTTGGTCCCGTCTGATCGCTCAAAATACTGCCGCCTACTAAAAGTGTTACGCCGTTATGGTCGGTATCGAAATAAGTTCCGTGCAGCGTTTGCGTCGTCGGTCCGCCACTTAAATCCGTCCACTGTTTTCTGAAAGTGGCACCAATATAAGTTTTGTTGCCTTCAGTAAAAAATAAATTGGGAATTGCGGCAGGATTCAAAAAAGCTTGATTTTCTGAATTTTGTGTAAAAAGCGGCGTTTGCTGCGCTTTAAGTTGTGTTTCACAAAAATAGCATGAAAACAAAAAAGTGAATCGCCAAAAGGCGATTTTAGTTGTATAAAGGTTCATGGAATGTAAATTAAGCTGATAGTTGTTAGTGAAAAATTTCGGCAACTTTAAACTAAAAACGGAACTAAATTAAATTAGGTCAAAATTATGCCGTTTTAATTTTTAATCCCTATTTATTTTTAATTTTCCATCCAAAACACAAACATTTAACATTTAGGGGATACAATTACGAATTTAGAATTACGAATTAAAATTTAAAAATTTAGAATTACTTTTGCCGTAATTAGTAATTTCAAGGGATCGTACGATTTGTAATTTAATATGAAGATTTTTTTCTCGGAATATAAAAATGATTACGCGACTTATACGTTTTCGTATGCGCCGTATTGTAAAATCGAATCACCATCCGATTTGCCGAATGCTTACGCGCAAGGCTTTTTACCGTATTCGGGAGACATAACTTTAGTCGCCGATATTTTTTACATGGCGCGCAGTGTGAGAATTAATTTAAAAAATTTTGCGGATACTTCAGAGAATCGTCGCATTAATAGAAAAATTGCCGAACTTAATATTGAGATGCAATTGGTTGAAAAATCCGACGCATGGGTGAACAGCGAAGATTTCTTAAATTTTTGTATGCGCAACGCGGACAAACGATTCAGTGCAGGGAGTATGAATTTGGAGCGCATGCGCTACATCGTCAATCGTTCTTATTTCACGCATTTATTTATTTTTAAAAATGCTGAAAAAGTTTTAGGCTATGTCTTTGCTGTTTTGGAAAGCGATATGCTACACTATTGGTTCGGATTTTATGACCTCGGTTTCGCGCATTTTTCTATCGGAAAATGGATGATGTGGCGAACCATAAAATGGGCGGAAGCGCAAAAATTAAATTACGTTTACCTCGGCACGGCATATTTTAGCAAAGCATTGTACAAAGTACGCGATCACAAAGGTATCGAATTTTTTGATGGCACAACTTGGAACGCTGAAACCAAACTTCTTAAAACACTTTGTGAAAGCGATGACAGTGCGAATGAAACAAAAGCGGACGCATTCAAAAGTATAAAACCCGAAATTGACTTTTTTAAAACCTTTAGAGCGATTTAAAAAACGAGATTTAAACCTGTACGCGCATTATATGTTTTCGAGTTTTTGTAATCTATTAAAGAGCCAATATTATCAGTCATTCCGTAAATCTGCACAGGACCTAATTTGAGCGTAGCGTGTAAACCTAAATTTGTAATCGAACTGTTCCTGTAAGCAACCGTTGCACCGAGCGTAAAAATATTTCCAAATTTACGCGTTACATCAAAACTTATTGCCGAGCTTGACGAAATATAACCGCCGGTTTCATTATAAATTAAAGCGCCTACGCGCCAAGCATCCGTTAATTGATATGTGCCAGAAACATAAATTCGCAGCGGTAAATTTTGTGTGTAAGTACCTGTTCGCGTATCGGTATAATTAAAATATTTTTTAAGTGTATCGGCATAACTGCTACTGGTGTAATTGGTGGCTTGAAAAAACTTTGAAATATTTGCACCTGAATACGTAGCATTTGTTGTTGCAGCAAAAGTTCGCGGATCGTCTTTCCAGTTAATGCTGCCACCAATATCTAAAATACTGGCTGAAAGTTTGAGTTTACCGAGAGTGAATGTGCCACCTAAATCGAAAGCATACCCTGAATTATTTCCAGAAAGCGAAGGAGCAGAGAGACCATCTTTTCCAGAAAAACCAAAAGTAATTATCTTAAAATCAGCATCGGCAGTGAGTTGCTGCGCATTGACATCCAGATTAATATTCGCTTTTGTGTTGGGTGTAAAGGTAGCTTGCGTACCTGTTAAATATTTTACGCGTGCGCCAACTGTAAAAGCAGAAAAAGTATATGCCAGGCCCAAAGCCAATTCGCTGTGTGTATCGCCATTGATTGACGAACCTAAAGAAACCGATCTGCCATTAAATTGAGTATTACCTCTAACTAAAATGCGCGCTAAATCGCCACTTAAATCTGTTGCTGCTTCGCCCACAAATGCTTGGTGTAAACTCACACGTAAATTTTGCCCGATTGGAAACGAAAGCCCTAAAGTTTGCACATTAAAATTACCATTGATTTTGTTACTATTATTCAATTTTCCTAAAATTAAAGTATCAATGAGCTGACGGCGTCCCGTTTCGGGATCAACTTTTATAAAATCATTGATAGCAAAATCGCTTTTAGCGTTTACGTAAGCACTTCCGAGCATTATATTAATTTTTTTTTCGGGAAGCAACGCGGGATTAGTTAAATTCGATTGCCAAAGCTCGGTTGTGAAACCTAAAATTTGTTCTTGTTGCGCAACAGCAATGAAATTGAAACAAAGAAATGTGAGCGATAGGACTATCGCATCTTTAATTTTACAGGTTTTCATTAAATTAATTTATGGAAAAGGTGATTTAATTAAGTTTTTGTAAAAAATAAAATTTAGTAAGTAGTTGAAAAAACTAA
>JAYVVO010000309.1:0-4515 GCA_043786955.1 Saprospiraceae bacterium | reverse complement strand
TCCAACGGTTGATTTTCCACGTTGAACCACGCGCACAAATGTTTGAGATTTACCCGAATTATGTACACTCAAAGTATTTTGTGCAGTGAGTTGCAGTGATCTTGTATTGATTGTGTTGTTTGAACTGAGAATATTGGAACTACTATTAAGTTTATAATCCACGTTAACACCACCATTTTCAATACCGAACTTGGTCGCAAATTTCGACATCGCTTGCAATGCAAACGCAGTTTCTTGTGTGTTGTACCAATCCGAAGAATTGAGTTGCTTACTGATATCGAAAGCTAATTTATACGCTTGCGTTTTATCATTGTACAGTAAAGTTGTTTCTAAAATCATTGCTTGATCGCGCAAATTAGATCCATAAGTGTAATACATCTCTCTATAAGGCTGTACGTTTACGTCCAAATTGTTGGTAATTTGTTTGGCAATATCTGTTTTACCAATTAGCGCATACGCTGCACCCAAACGCCAACGTGCAGCCGCAGAAATTGTTTTTGATTCGCGCAGCGCATTCATCTCTGCATTTTCGGGCGTTTTATTCAATGCGAGTGTATATAATCTATACGCTTGCGAAAGTTGTCTATCATCTTCTGCCCAATACATATCATTCGGGAGCGTTTTTGATGCCCACATTTTAGCAGTGCGTTGTTGCCATTTCAACCAACGATCCAACATATTCGGTGGTAAAGTATAACCCGTCGCTTTCGCTTCAATTAAAAAATGACCCACATAATTTGTAATCCATTGATCGGTACTTATTCCGCCGGGCCACATAGAAAATCCACCCTCCGCCGTTTGACACGCATTCAATCGCTCTAAAGCGTTAGCAATATTTGCTGCAATAGTTTTGCGTTTAGCATCGTCCAGATTTAAAATTTTATCAACATACAACTGCGGGAAAACTGCACTCGTCGTTTGTTCGGCGCAACCGTATGGATATTCTAATAAATAATTTAAACGTTGAGATAAATTGAGTGGTGGCATAGACGAAATTTCTAAATCCGTTTTATCACCCACCAATTTTTGCAAGTTAAAATTAAACGATTGACCTGGCGCTAAAACAGCATCTTGCGCTTTTACAATCGTTGGATTTGGATTGCGTACTTGCACTTCAATATCTTGCGTTGCACGCTCGCCACCACCTTCAACTACGACGTGAATTTTCGCCACACCATCTGTTTCAGGTACTTCACAATCGAAAAAAACCATTTTATCCGTGGGCTTATCAAATGTTATTGATTTAGAATTACCATTTTTGAAATGAATCAATCCATTTTGATCTGATACTGTAACGTTTACATTTCTAATTTTTGGTTCGAGGGCGAAAACGTTAATCGGCAATTGAAAATTTTCTTTATGTGCCAAAACACGCGGCACAGTGGGTAAAACCATTAAAGGTTTTCGTACAGAAACGGTTTGCTCGGCAGAGCCAAAACTGCGCGCGCCATCACTCACAACCACCATTGCGCGAAGCGCGCCGATATAATTTGGAATTGTAACTTCGTGTCGCGCTGAACCATTTTTCGCAAAGAAAGGTCCAAGCGTTAAAACGACTGGTTTAAAACGATTAGCGACTTGCGCATTTTTTTGTTTCGCTGCTTTATCGCCACCGACAGTACTAATTTTTTGTAAAGTTCCTGAATACGATCCTAAAACTTTGTCGAACATATCAAACGTTTGAATACCGAGTGCTTCTTTCGCATAGAAAATTGAGAATGGATTAGGTGTTTCAAAACGTGTAATATCCAGCAAACCTTCATCCACTAAAGCAATAGTGTATGCCATCGCGCGATTATTTTTTTCGCTCACTTCAATTGTTACTTTTTCTTCTGGTTTTATAACATCGGGAAGTTTTACAATAGGATGCAACTCAGTGTTTGGATCTTTAACTGAAATGGGCGCAACGCCATACATCCGAATCGGCAGATCGTTCTTAACAGTATTGTGCGGTTGAAGTAACGTGACAAAAGCATACACATTCGGTGTCATCGCTTCAGTTGCTTTGAACGAATATTTTGTGGAACCGCGTTCCGTTTTTATCCAATGACTTTCGACAACACTTGTTCCGTTTTCAATCGTGATGAGTGCTTTACCACTTTCTGGCGTTGGTAAAGTAATTTCAACATTTTCACCGACAGCGTAATTATCTTTATTGGTACTGAAATTCAGCATTGCAATATTATTGCGTGTGTTACTACCTTCGTTTTCATCATCCCAAGGATAACCTGCGTAAAAAAAATCGCCACTAAAATGTCCACTCGTTAAATCGCCAGCCCGCACTAAATAACGTCCCCATTGCGTAACGTTCACATCCACACTCGCTTTGCCCGAACCATCCGTCGTTACTGTTTTTTGTAAAACGGCAGCTAAATTTTTTCCTGACTGAAATTCTTCCGTTTGCCTATTGCTCTGCTCCCACCACCAATGCCATTCCACGCGATAAACACCCACATCAACGCGTTTATTTCGGACAGGCATACCATTTTTATCAACTACAATGATATCAACCGATTTGGTTTTATTGATGTCTATGCGTTTTTCTTTATTCTGATCAATTGGAATACTCACGCCAACATAATTTTTATACGGAAAATAATCGAACGCTTGGTAATCACTCGAAAAATCGCCACCCGCTTCAAATGCGCGCATTTTCATTCCAATGCGCATTTTACCTGGCGCATTATTATTTTTAGGCAACGGCATTGAAATTGTTGCTGTGCCATTTTCATCCACATTCCCATCAAAAATGACGGCGTTATCCGATTTAATACTGCGTGTGGGGTCGTCGAAAATATAATTTGGATATGGATTCACATCTGAACCTCGATTGAATTTTGTTAGTGTAGAAACTGTTGTCGCTTCAATTTTGGCTTTTAAACTCCGCGCAGGTGCCCCATATAACCAATTCACTTTTAATGTTCCTTTTATCGCATCGTCTTCACTGCTATACACATTCAACCCATTCTGGGTTGTCGTTTGAACACTACCATTCTTGGTTGTCGTTTGAACACTACCATTCTGGGTTGCATTTTGCTGATTGCCATTTGCTATTTGTTTCGATGTTTCCAACAAAATTTTTAACCTATTCGGCTTGACAGTTTCTATACGAATTGGTGTTGAAAAAACCGCACCACCCGCTTTAACATTTGCGGTCCATCTGCCTGTTGGCGCATCGCTCGATGTGCTAATATTTAAAGGATAAATTTTCTTAACGTTATTGAACGACGTTGTGCGCGATTGCATAATGCCTTTCGGATCGAGTAGTTCTAAAGTGATGGGATAATTTTGAGGCAAAATATTATCTTTATCGTTTAAAATAAAATTCAAGTGCATCGTATCACCTGGTCGCCAAACGCCGCGTTCGCCATATAAATAACCTTTCAAACCTTTTTGCACTTCTGAACCAGCAACGTCGAAACGCGCCAAACTCAGTTGCGTATTATTTTGGATCGTTAAATAGCCGCGCTCGTTGCCTTGCTTGGCAATAATTGCCCACGGTTTTTGCTTCATGTCCCGAAAAATTACAGTACCATTACCATCTGTTTTAGCTTCTATAATTTTTTGCTGTTGGTAATCGTAAAGTTCTACACTCGCACCACTGATTGTTTCAGCCGTTCTTAAATCTGTAACCGCACAAAAAAGTGAATTATCTTTTCCTTGCTTAACCAACAAACCTACGTTGGAGCTTAGAATATTGCGTTTAATAAAATTTTCAGAATTGTAATAAGTAGGTAAACACGGATTGGACGCATTGTTACTTGATCCATCATCGTCATTCGCGTTTTGCGTATTGCCATTTGTCTTTTGGTTTTCGCCGCCATTCCAGCCATAGCGCATAATTGATTTTTCAGAACCATCGAAAGAGTTGTTGTCATCGTTAGAATTTCCAGAAGCAAAAGCATCTTGCAATAAATTCATTCCTTTCAAATCGTCATTGCCTTTCGTTTTGCAATCGTAATTCGTATAAGAGCGCCGAAAACCGATGCGTACTTGATAAATTGCCTGAGGATCGTCTTTAACAAGTGACGTTAAATCAATACCGAATCGCGACCAATCCGTTGTTGTTGCTTGCGGATTAAGTTGTTTCAACTCAACGCGTTTTTGCATTACAATTCTGCCGACGCGTTCTAAATCGTATTCGCCAGAAACATCATTATTGGTTTGCAAAAATTGCAAAATATTATTATTGAAAATCTTTAAAACTTCAACATCTACATAATTTAAATTAGTCGCCTCGAAAGGAAAAATTAAACCGTCGCTCGTCGGCAAAATATTTCCTGAACCCACCAAACGCACTTGTGGTTTCACGTCAGAAAAATTAAGCGTAAAGTTGGTAAGCACACCTAATTTTTTTTCTTCAAAATTTTTAATCCCTTCCGATACTGTAATAACTCGCGCACCAAGCAAACGATTGTTCGTATAAACGGAAACAGAATTGCCATCAATCGTGTAGCGATAATTACCATAATAATTAGCGATGCGAATGAGTCCGTTTAAATCCTGCGAAGCACT
>JAYVVO010000308.1:0-4517 GCA_043786955.1 Saprospiraceae bacterium | reverse complement strand
CGGGCCAACCTGTTATAGTTTTGCGCAGCATATCGAACACTTTAATATTTATGTTGTACGCTGTATCGTATTCTGTAATTAACTCCGAAAGTCCGTTTTCTGCATAGTCAGAGTTGGTAAGTTTTAAAATTGGTTTTTCTTGTTTCTGACTCAACCAAATGACGGCGCGCTTTAATAAATGCGTATCATTCCAATTGCAATCGCCATAAAACCAAGGCGTTTTTATGCGCGAAAGCTCAGAAGCAGAGGCAGCATCGAGAAAAAATTCGGTATTCGGATGATTTTGTAAATACGTTGCGGGTACAATATCACTGATTTCGCCTTCGACAGTTTTTTTAATGACGTAAGCTTTATTTTCACCCCACGCCATTAAAATAATTTTGCGCGCTTCCATAATAGTCCCAACGCCCATCGTAATGGCTTTGCGCGGTACAAATTCTTCACCAAAAAAATCACTCGCTGCATCAGCAATAGTGATACTATCTAAGGTAATAAGTCGCGTGCGTGAGCTAATGCCTGAACCAGGCTCGTTAAAACCAATATGTCCCGTTCGACCGATACCGAGAATTTGTAAATCTAAACCACCAAATGCGTGAATTTTTTCCTCGTATTGTTTGCAGAATTCTCCAACATCGTTTTTAGCAATTGTCCCATCGGGAACGTGAACATTTGACTTATCAATATCAATGAAATCGAATAAGTGAACGTTCATAAAATTAACGTAGCTCTGTAGCGCATCGGGTTGGATAGGGTAGTATTCATCCAAATTAAAAGTTACGACGTTTTTAAAACTTAGTCCTTCTTCATTATGCAATCGAATGAGTTCAGAATACAAACCCGTCGGCGTTGAACCCGTAGCTAAACCTAAAACGCAAGGTTTATTTTCAGCTTCTTTTTGTTTTATGAGTTGCGCTATTTCACGCGCAATGTTTGCCACTGCTTGTTTCGACGTTTCAAAAACGTTCGTTTTAATTTTTTCTTGCGGTATAATGTGAGACATAAGTAGAACAGTTTTTAATTGGGTGTTTTTTTATTTAATAACAAAAACGACGCTAAATTACAATTCTAAACCTTAAAAGTATTAATTTTGTACTAAATTTTTCAATTATGGAAAAAATCACAAGTCTTTCTCAACTCGATTTAAATGCAAAGTATTCTTATGCCGATTATTTGACATGGCATTTTGAGCAATCGGTTGAAATTATCAAAGGTTTTATTTTTCCAATGGCTGCTCCCAGCCTCAAACATCAAAAAATATCATGGGAGTTAAATGGCGTGATGTATTCTTTATTTAAACTGAAAGAATGTAAAGCTTTTGCAGCACCCTTCGATGTGCGGCTTTTGAACAAAGAAAAATCTGTAAAGCAGAATAAAAATGTTTATACAGTTGTTCAACCCGATATTTGTGTCATTTGTGATGAAAGTAAACTTGATGATGCAGGCTGCATTGGTGCACCCGATTTAATTATCGAAATACTTTCGCCTGGTAACTCTAAAAAGGAAATGAAACTCAAAAAACAACTCTATGAAGAGAATGGTGTGAAAGAGTATTGGATTATAGACCCAGATCATGAAACTGCCCACCAATTTATTTTAAAAAATGACGAAATTTTCGATGCGCCTCTAATATATGCAAGCGACGATACATTGAAATGTTTTATTTTTGAAGGGTTAGAGATTGATCTTGAAAAATTATTTGTTTAAACAACAGTGGCTGCAAACCTGCAGCCACTGTTGTTTAAACAAATAATTTTTATCCCGCCGGATCAACGGGTGTGTTCGGATTATCGTCGCGCTCAACATTTGGATACGGATAGAATTTACGAGAGCTTTCCGAATTAGGATCGCTTAAAATCGGACGACCAAATCGGCGCACATCTTCGAGTCGTTGACCAGAAAGATACAACTCAATACAACGTTGACGATAAATTTCTGTCAAGATCGCTGCTTGAGTGACTGCACCACTGTAAACTTTTCCTTTTGCTGTCACACCAAATGGATCTGTTGTTTTAGTTAAAATTTTATTCAACTCTATAGTGGCATTCACTAAATCATTGGTGCGCGCGTAGGCTTCTGCTTTGATTAGAGTTATTTCGCCTGGCAGATATACAGGAACAAAAGTTGTAGTAGCAATGGCAAATCCTGTTACGCGACTCGTTTTTGTGCTGCCGAGATAAAATGCTAAACGACCATCTGTTGAATCAACTTGTGTTAAAGTAGGAGGTAAAGCAAAATTAATGGGATTGCCACCACTGATATTGTTGGTTGAAAAATCATTATAAAGTGGATTTCGATTCGCATCATCGTATTTCCAAACCGATTTAGAAGTTAAATCTACTTTTTGCGCTGCTGCCAAAGCTGATGCGCTATTACCCCGAACGGTATAAATTCGCGCTAATAATGCTTGAATCGCGTTGGGTAAATCAATATCGAAACCTAAATTAGATGCGACCAACGATGAATTCGCCGCAGTGACAGGTGTTGCTGCCAAAGTTGCAGCAGCAGCATTTAAGTTGCCGATGGCTTCATCCAACATATCGGCGCGCGGTTTGAAAGTTACACGCGCGCCCGTTAAATAATCTGTAGAAGAAATAACAGTTGCAGGTACGTTTTCCCAATATTCGGCAAGGGTTGCAATTGCCATGGCTTTAAAATAATTGCCATAAGCATTCACAGTTGCTTGCGTTTGCGGATTGAGAAGACCTTTGGAATTGTCAATTACTATTTGTCCGTTGGCGCGTACTTGATTTAGGCTTGACCAAAAAGCGCGAATGAGTGCGTTACCGCCACCAACGTTTGTGCCGCCATTATATAGCGCAGCCAAATCTGCATTACCATTATTTAAAACTAAAACTTCATGTGTGTTTTGTCCACCACAAATAGTTTCGTTGTAACGGACACTTGTTGCCCAAGTTTGTTTCGTACCGACTATGTAGGAAAGCAACCCTTCAGGTGTACTAAGAACGGCTGTTAAATCAGGCGCGTTCGGATTTAAGTAGGTTTTGGTACAACTCGTTTGAAAAACGGCAATAGCACAAAACGCGATTAATATTTTTTTAAAATTCATTTTTTAATTTTTTTGAAATGAAAAATTTAATTCGTTGTCAGTTATAAATAAAATAAATGACTATCAACTAAAATCGAACATTGAGCTTTAACATAAATTGACGCGGAATAGGGACTGCACCAAAATCGTTACCTCTAATTCTATCCGATTGACCAGACGAACTCGTTTCTGGATCAAAACCTTGATAATTGTCAATCGAAAATAAATTCCTACCTATTAAACTCAATGTTGCATTATCTGCAAAGCCTAATGTTTTACCAAAATTATAGGAGAGTGCAACTTCGCGCAATTTATAAAACGTCGCGTCTTCAATATGCTCTTCGTAAATCCGAGAACCGCCGAGTAAACCACCCGCAATTGCTACCACACTTCCACGCGGAATCAACCCTTGTAATTCTTGATTGGCTAAAGGTCCCCAACCTACGTTATTGGAAGTGATTCTATTCCAGTTATTTATTTGCGCTCCGTAAACGGCATCAATTAAAAAACTAAACGTAAATTTTTTATAGCTGAGTGAAGAAGTAATTGAACCCGTCCAAGATGGATTTGGATCGCCAATGACTTTTCGCAATTCTGTTCCAGTTGGTTGACCGCCCGCGTCTAATTTTTCAGCCACACTTAACGGACTATTCTGCACACCGCGCGCAGATTGCGGCAAACCGTTTGCGTTTTTAATTAAATTGCCCGAAGCATCGCGTGCATAATACGTTCCGTAAAATACCCCATAAGCATATCCACTAATGGCAGAATTCAAATTACCGCCCGTACTTAAAGCAATGATTGTTCCATCAATGCCGTATACTTTATTTTTATTAGCATTGAAAATTACGCCTATATCCCATTTAAAATCTTTTTGTTTAATGATACTTGCATTCAACATTAATTCAATGCCTTGATTTTGTAAGTACGTTGAATCGGCGCTGATATTTGAAAGCACTTGCGTTCCACCGACAGTGGGTGAAATTGCTTTCGTTAATAATAAATCTGTTACTTTTTGTTTATAAAGGTTGATACTTAGACCAAAACGATTTTTGAAAAATGCAAAGTCTGCACCGACTTCAATTTCGGTTTTAGTTTCTGGTTTCACATTCGAGTTTGCATACGGTGTTGGTGCTTTCGCATACGGATAACCAATGTAACTACCGAGCGCCACACTGTTATAGCGATCATATTCACCAACACCTGTTACATTACCAGCTTTACCCCAAGCTGAACGAATTTTTGCTGTACTCAAAAAATCTGCTAAAGATGTGCCTTTCCAGTTATCGCTCAAGACCCAACTGCCTGAAACTTTTGGGTAGACTTGATTTTGATTGGCTGCGCCGAAAGACGAAGAATTATCAACGCGCACACCACCCGTTAAAAAGAATTGATCTTTGTAACCAAAAGTTTCTTGCGCGAAATATCCGCTGATAAGGCGATCTGTTTGTGTGGGCGTGTAAGGCGTAAT
>JAYVVO010000307.1:0-4520 GCA_043786955.1 Saprospiraceae bacterium | reverse complement strand
AACTCAGCATTGGTCAACAAATTACTATTATGCTCACGCTCATGTTGACATCGAAAGGTGTTGCAGGTGTTGCGCGGGCTTCGCTCGTCATTCTGCTCGGCACTTTAGAAATTTTCGGCATTCCCGATAAACCTGTTTACATCATTCTTGCCGTTGATGTTATTATGGATATGGCGCGCACTGCTGTGAATGTTCTCGGCAATTGCCTCGCTACTGTTGTTGTTGCTAAATGGGAAAATGAATTTGAGGATTAGTTTTTTAGGTTTAGTAAAATGTAAAAAGAATAAGACTTCTGTTTTCTTTTTTAGTATTAATTCCGTAATCGTCGAAGCTTCTTGAAAAATCTTTGACTGATTTTACATTGATTAAAAAATTGTATTGCTTAGAAGGTAAATGTGTTTCGTTTATGATATTTATATTAAGTGAATTTTCAACAATAGAAATGACAGTATTTAAGTCAGAACGAATAAAAATCTCATTAGTGCCAATTTCGTTTGTATGAAACGGTTTTCCTTCCAAATTTACAATCTTTTCATTGCCGCTAAACGTTAAAACTTGGCATAATTCCATCCTTTGTTCTTTTTTAAAGTTTAAATTCAAAATAAATGCTATCTTTTTAAGAATTTCTTCAACATCTACATGACTCTTGACCGAATCTTTATTTTTATAAATAAGATTAAACTTTTTATCGTTTAAAGAATCTGGAAAAATTATTTTTTGAACATTTGGGTTTATAAATTTTCCTAAAAGTGTATTTAAAGGGCAATGTGAACCACAAAATTGACCTATATCTGTTGAGCCAATAACTTGATTTTGATTTTTAGAGCCTAAGACCTTATCTTCGCTCAATTCAAAAAAATCAAATATGCTGGAATCTTTAAAAATTCTATTCGCTTTTTGTATAATTGAATCCTTTTTTAAAACTTCCCCCACATTAATTGGTAGGTTAAAGACTTTTCTACTTGAATTAGATGAACTAAAATTGCATTTTTTCAGAAAATCAGTGAGTTTTTTTTCGTTTAAATCGCTCGGCATACCTACAAACTGAATAATACCTTTATTGTCAATTAAAATTGTACGAGGTATTGAAAATGCACCATTAACCATTAAACCATAATCTCTAACGGTTTTCATTTTTTCGTCATTCGCAACAATGGCATTCATTTTTGTGTGATTCAAAAATTCTTTTACCTTAGCAGTTTGCTCACCTGTTACAGACAGAAAAACGATATTTGGATTATCTTTAAACTTATCCTCTAATCTGTTCAAACGAGGTATAGCTTCAACACAAGGTGCACACCACGTTGCCCAAAATTCTAAGACAATAGCTTTATTTGAAAAATCTTTATTACTTGGTTCGTTAGCAATGAAATGTGAGATAGTTATTGGTATAGTTTTATCGCGATCTTTTACGAGCTCTTGCGCAGATAGTTGAGCGTATAATATTTGTAGCAGCAGTAAAACGAGTATTAAACTTTTATTTTTCATTATAAACGTAAAAAAATTTGACTTACAAAAAATTTAAAAAGAGCAAGAGATTTAATTCTTGCTCAATATTCGTGAATCAGAAATTTACATGAATCTTTAAATGCCCTTTAACGCTATCGATAGGTGTTAAAATCATACCAAATTTATTACTAAACCAGTCTCGTGTTATTGAGGTATCAATTTTGCCAGATAAGTTATAGTCATTTCCCATACCTTCTTGAATTCTCAACTTTCCTTTTATTTCACCTTGAATTGTATAACCAATTCCACTAATTCCACCAATTCCACCAAAAGGATACAATGCAAAACCAATACCCTGTTGTTTTTCAAAATTTTTAATCTCTGTATCAGTGTTATTAAATGGTAGTTTATCACAAAATTCAAAACAAATAAAAAGTAACAAAATGAAAATTATTGCAAAATATTTATATTTCATGATTAATTTTATTTACACAAAGTAGAAAGTCCTGAAAAACTTTCATTATTAGGAATTAGACTTTCACCTTGAAATGAAAAAGCTTTTTGACCATCAACAATAATTGGTTTATAACAATCAAACTTAACAATTCTCAATTCATTATTCTTAATTTTAGAAAAAATTAGATCTTTTGCATCAGAAATATTATCCGCTTGATTCAGTCTTCAGACCTTATCCTGTTGCATAAAATTAGTATTTTTGTTTTAAGATACAAAAATTATGAATAGCATTATAAGTGAATTTAATTGTTTGACGCTTCCAGACGCACGTTTTGAAAATAATTTTAGTGAGATTCTCTTAGCATTAAATGATGGCTTAGGATTATCTTTTTCACGTGCTTTGGGTGACAGACTTCGCAAATCCGCTTGGCGATTATTTTCACGAGAAGAATTAGACTTACAAGTCGGGCATCGTGAGTGCAGTTTAAAGCGGTGCAGTGAAGAAAAAATTATCTTAGCTATTGAAGATACAACGGATTTAAACTACTCGCACCATAAAAGTAAAGACTGGGCAGGTCGTTTAGGTGGTCCGAATGATAATAAAGTTTTTGGTGTTAATGTACATACCAATATGCTATTAACCACCGATGGTGTTCCTTTGGGCATTGCTTATCAAAGAATATGGCTACCATCTGAAGGGCATCAAGGTGTAAGAATTGAAAAAATTCCAATTGAAAATAAAGAAAGTTTTAAGTGGATATTAGCTTTACGTCGACTTAATGCGCTTTGGAAAGACAAAAGCAAAGTACCATCATTAAAATATCAGACAGAGAATCTGATTTTTATGAATTATATGAACATTCAAGAGAACCGGGTGTAGAATTATTACAAAGAGTTCATTTTAAGAATAGAAAGGTTATTTTTGAAGGGAAAGAACAATATTTGATAGAAGTCTTAAAGCAATTGCCCATTTTAGGAAGTGGACGAATTAAAATACCTCGCAAAGCAAAAGTCGAAGAACGTATTGCTGAAGTTAATTATTATGCTACTTCTGTCAAAATACCACCTTCGGGGAATGTTGGTAAAGGGCGTATTTTAGAAATGCAGGTTATATGGGTAAAAGAACAGTCTGATTCAAAAGATGCCATAGAGTGGATTTTTTTAACGACGCTATCTGGGCAAACGCTTGAAGATGTACTCAAATGCGTTAAGTTTTACACCTATCGCTGGATTATAGAACGATTTCATTACATTCTCAAGCAAACGCTTTTTATTGAAGCAATACAGATTGATGATTTTACAAGACTCAATAATGTTTTACAAATTTACTCTGTTATTGCATGGCATCTATTATGGTTGTACAGATTGGGACATTTAGAATTAACAAATCTGGCAACAGATTATTTTGATGAACAAAGTATAGAGGTTTTAGAAGTAGTGACGAAGAAAAAAATAAGAACCGTAGACCAGTTTATTAAAGCCATCGCTCAACTTGCTGGATTTGAACAATCTAGGCAGCAAAGAAATCCTGGCGAAAAAACGCTTTATTTAGGAATGATTAGATTTTTTGCCCTTTACAAGGGATACATCGCAGCAAAGACGTTTTATGCGACAGGATAAGGTTTTCAGACTGAGTCTTAGTATGCTGGGGTCTCCGACCCCATACTAAAAAAGTGTTAAGAATAATAACCACTCGGCAACATCGGACCAATTAGTTCCATCAAATCTATTTCAAGTAAACCTTTTCTACCACAATAATAATCAATGGCACTGCTGTAAACATAGTGGGTTGGATCAGAAACGATGCCAGCCCGATGTGGCATCAGAAATTTTATAAAATTTATTCATTGTTAAAATTAAAACATTTTTCAATCCATTTCAGGTGAATATGAAGGCTCCCTTAGTCCATCAGCATCTCTAAAACGTATGCCTGTAATACCTTGTTTTTCAATTTCTCGCCTTAATTTTTCTGAAATAAAAAAACCTGATGATAATACACCAAAACTGAACATGTCCTTGTTGATTATTTCTGTTTTTAGTTTCAATTTCGATACTTTTATCACTTTGCTCTGTTTAGGTGTGTTAAATAATTTCATGTCTTCATCATAAAAAGATTCATAATTTTCAAACTTTAGAAGATGTTCATTTTCATACTCACCCAAATATGGCTTTAATCTGAATACCGTGTCATTCCAATTTATATATTCTGATTCTTTGTCTTGAGCATACATATAAAAAAAATAATAGTCTTGGATGCCATTAAGAGTTCTGATTTTTATATTAAAACTTTGATAATCGTCTATATTAAAACTCTTTAATAAAAAAAGAAATTTCTGACTAATTATCAGAATATCCGAATTTGTGCCTTCACAACACATTAAATCTGTAAGTTTAGCACCTTTTAAAAGAGTGAAAATTGGGAATTCTACATCATGCTCAATTTTTTTTAAAAAAAAAGAAGTATTTCTATATGAATTTGGTGATGTGTAATTATAATCATCCTGTTTATTCGAAATGCCAACTTGTGTACTTACATTACCCGTCTCCTTACTTGGAGTTGCCTCATAGATTTTGAAAAATTTCGACATAATTATATTAATTTAAAAGTTGAGAGT
>JAYVVO010000306.1:0-4527 GCA_043786955.1 Saprospiraceae bacterium | reverse complement strand
CTATTCGTTTTCCGCATCAAGCACCATTGTATGGTTAATTTGGTTTTGTTGCTAAAACGTTTAGCTTCGTATTTTAAAAATTAAAAATGAAGTCATGGGTTTAATTTATGCTGATATTGAATTAATCAACGGCGACGATATGGCTCTTGTCCGAAAACATTTTCTTGGTGAAGAAGAAATCAAACGGATGCACTTTAGTATGTAAGTTAACTCGGGTGCTTACAATTTATGTATCATTGAATCTATTCAGGAGTAACTACAGTTTCAAATCGTCGAAAAAAGAAAAACTGAAACTGCCGACGGCAGGATAGTTGAAATGGACGTTGTAAGTAATGTTGAAGTTAGATTCAGAAACAGTGCGACTACTTGCAGAGCCATAGTTTTGCCAAACAATTCAGAACCACTTTTGGGTGCTATTCCATTAGAAGATATGGATGTTATAATACACCCGTTGCTTCAAGAATTAATTGTCAATCCAGATCATCCATATTTCGATCAGATGAAATTGAAATAATAATTACTGAAATTTATGTTACTATGTTTTCCAATCAACGTATATTGCTTATTGGGGAAAATTCAAAAGCATATATACTATCCAGAAAGAGAATAAGTAAAGATGGTTCAAATAGCTAATTCGGTCAAGAGGATGTGTTTAAATTTACGAAGGATAAGTAAAATTTCTTGCAAATCTTTTGGACCTAAAGCGTTATGACCAATACTAACTGAATAGTGTTTTCCGTCTAAAATCATGAAAAACCATTGCTCCGCAATAACAGCACAACCATATAACGGAAATTTTTTCTCGTTTTTTTCTTGCGCAATGAGCATTGCCAACAGAATTTGATCTATCGGATCTTTATTTTTTTTGCTTTGTTTATACTCATGAAAATAAAAGTAAGGTTGTTTTACTAAACTAAAAATCACTTTCGCAACAACGTAGTCAGCAATCACAGATAATTTTTCATTTTGTACTATACCCTTTAGTTCTAAATCAAAAACGCCTTCAAATTCATTTGTATCATATCCAACCATATCGAGGATGAATGCTACAAATTTCATTTTTAAAGTCTCCTCATTCCAGCTACTATACTTTCGAATGAGTATACTTCTGCGTTTTTCAAGTTCACTAATTTCTAAGGGTGTCAAATTATTTTCAACTTTCAACCATTCATTCAATAACGGAAAGTTTTCGTAAATACGTTTCAGTCCAAAAGTTTCTGTAATAGAACCTTCAACCCAATTTATTCTTTCTGATGCCGATTTTGCCATAGCAAAAAATTTTCACAAAAATACTGATTTTTTATTCAAAAAATCTAAGGTAAATTTTCTGCTTTATTTCTTTATTCTAAAAATTTTTTAGAAAACCTATTCATTTTTTACTCTTTAGCCTTAACAACAGCGTGTCCACCAAATTCGTTTCGCAATGCTGCCACAACTTTGCCACTAAACGTATCTTGAAATTGCGAACGGTAACGCATCATCAAAGAAAGCGCAATAACGGGCGTGGGCACACCCATCTCTAAAGCCGTTTCTAATGTCCATTTGCCTTCGCCCGAAGAATTCATAACACCTGTAATCGCATCGAGTTTAGCATCTTTTGAAAAAGCATCTTGCGTTAGTTCCATCAACCAACTGCGCACTACGGAGCCATTATTCCAAAGTTTGGCAACGTTTTCAAAATTATACCCAAACTCTGAACGCTCTAAAACTTCAAAACCTTCTGCAATAGATTGCATCATACCGTATTCGATACCGTTGTGCACCATTTTTGCAAAATGACCCGAACCCGCAGCACCGCAATATAAATAACCATCTTTGACTGCTATGGCTTTAAAAAGTGGCTCAACATAATTAAAAACTTCGGCATCACCGCCGACCATTGCGCAAACGCCATCGCGCGCGCCACTCGTTCCGCCACTTGTTCCGCAATCCAAGAAACAAATATCATGTTCTTTCAAATGATTGTAGCGTTTAATGGAATCTTTATAGTGCGAATTACCCCCGTCAATGATAATATCATTCGGACTTAAATGCGGTATCAAACTTTCAATCACGCCATCAACAATTTTTCCCGATGGCACCATCAACCAAATTACGAGGCGCTCCTTACCAAGTGCTGAGCAAAGTTTTTCGACGCTATCAACCGCGTTAATGTGTTCTTCGGTGTGAATTTTTTCAACACTTTCGGCGTTGACATCTTGCGCGACGATAGTGAATTTATGTTTTTTAATGTTGATGGCTAAATTATAGCCCATTTTACCTAATCCAATCAATCCAATTCTCATATTGAAATATATTTTTGGCTAATGTAGCATAATAATTAAATTTCTACGGTTTAAAACGGTTTAAAATTTAAAAATTAATGAAAACTCTTTTTAAATTCTGTATGAATTAATGTTTTATTAAGAGTTGTGTGGATTGATTTATTCTTTTTTTAACGACCAACAATGCGTTAAACGTTAATTTTGTTTCATTCACTTTGTTCATTAAAAATTAAAAAAATGAAACTTTTAAAAATATTTACCCTCTGTACTTTTTTGGTTTTAGCTTTAAGCGCTTGTACACCTATTGTTTATAATAGTGCTAAAAATCCTACAGAACAAAGCTCTCAGGTCGCTTCCGAAAAGCTTGCAATGCAAAAACCATTTGTTCTTTTTGATTTCTCAAAAAATTTGGGTGAAAATAAAGTGATTATTTCAGCACTTAAATCGGTTTTAAAAGAAAATAAAATTACAGTGGATCCGCTTATTATTGACCCGCTTTCTTTCCTCAGTGCGAATGATATTGAAAATAAAATTTCTAATTTCAATCCCGATGTTATAATTGTGGTTACACCTTTACAAAATTTCGTTGGTTTAAATAAGGGTGGTTACTATGTAGCTGATTTGAATTATTTAGTTGAAACTCGGAAAACTTATCAGGGTATAGCTTTAAAAAAATGTACTATCTCACTCAATAGCCATCAATTTACAGACAATAGCCTCATTGAAGATGCAGCAACTATGCTTAGAAAATTTTTTAGCAACTAATTTTTAGCCATAACCTATTTAAACTTTTGTTAGAAATATTGCACAAAACGCGTCAAAATTTGATACAAACAAAAAAATTCGTATTTTCGCGAAATTTTTTGTGAATGGTTGTTGTTACAGGCGCGTACGGTTTTATTGGTAGCTGCATGATTGGGCATTTAAACAAGTTAGGAATCCACGACATAATAGCGGTGGATGATTTGACGGCGTTTAATAAAACGCCTAATTTAATTGGTAAAAAGTGTTGCAAAGTGATTGACCGCGCTTTATTTTTAGATTGGTTTAAAGAAAATCCCCGCGATATAAGTTTCGTATTTCACTTGGGTGCGCGCACAGATACGACCGAAACGGATTATCGTCCGCTCGAAAAACTGAACGTGGAGTATTCCAAAAGCCTTTACAAACTTTGCGAAAAACGCGCTATTCCTTTTTTATACGCATCGAGTGCAGCGACGTATGGCGATGGTGAATTAGGTTTTTCGGATGCTAAACAGGAAAATGTTTTGAAACTTAAACCGCTCAATCCTTACGGGGTTTCAAAAAATGAATTTGATAAGTGGTTGTATAAACTTTCTAAAAGTAAACCACAAAATACTTTTTGGGCAGGATTTAAGTTTTTTAATGTTTACGGACCGAATGAATACCATAAAGGTCGCATGGCTTCGACGGTTTACCATTTTTACCACCAAATTTTAAAAGAACGTTCCGTTAATTTATTCGAGAGCCACAAAAAGCAAATATCTAACGGTGAGCAGCAACGCGATTTTATTTACATCCGCGATGTTTTGAATATTTTAGAATGGTTTATGAAAAACCATAAAATTATTCCGTCTGGCATTTATAATGTAGGTACAGGCAAAGCGCTAAGCTTTAACGACGTGGTTAAAAATGTTTTTCAAAGTATGAACGTGCCGGAAAAAATTGCTTACATACCCACACCTAAAGATATTCGCGACAACTACCAATATTTCACCGAAGCTGACACACGCAGATTGCGTAACATCGCCGGTTACACAAAATCTTTCACAAGTTTAGAAGAAGGCATTGAAGATTATGTCACGAACTATTTGCGCGGAACGCGATATTTGTAATTAATAAAAGCCTCATAGGTTTTAAAAACCTGCGAGGTTTAAATTGATAAAATGATTTTAAAAACGATAGAAGCGCATATTCAAATTGCCCAAAAACTTCATCTATTAGAGCCTTCTATCCATGAAATGTGCTTAGTGTGTTTAAATGCATTGCACGACGGAAATAAAATAATAATTGCTGGTAACGGTGGATCTGCTGCCGATGCGCAACACATCGCTGCCGAATTAGTGGGAAGATTTACGACCGAACGCCGTGCACTTGCTGCTATTGCTTTAACAACTGACACTTCTATTCTCACTTCGGTTAGTAACGACTACGGTTTTAATTTTATTTTTTCCCGTCAAATTCAAGGACTTGGTAAATCGGGCGATGTTTTTATAGCTATTTCAACGTCGGGAAACAGCGC
>JAYVVO010000305.1:0-4535 GCA_043786955.1 Saprospiraceae bacterium | reverse complement strand
GATGCAAATTACGTCACTTTTTATTAATTCTGAAAACAGAAAGATTCTTACAGACGTTTAATTTTTAGTTTTTAATTTTTAAGAGCCTCAACCATTGTTTTTTCTACAAATTTTTTATAACCTTGAGTTATATTTTATTGAATGCGTTCAGATGACTTTAGAAGATATACCAAAAATACTTTGCCCAGAAACGGATTTAGAAAGACGCATTCTCACAATGCCCGAAATTCTGCAAGGATTAATGTGGGGTGAGCCACGTTATGGGCATCCAGAAGGTAAAGTTGTTTTTCATGTGCGCGAAATCTACTTTAATATTGATAATCTTACGCCCGCACCAACGTCCGAAGACAGAATCAAACTGCGTACCATTGCTTTATTGCACGACACTTTTAAATTCAGAGAAGATAGAAGCACACCACGCGATTACACAAAATACCACGCCGTTTTAGCGCGCCAATTTGCAGAAGCGAATATTCCAGAAATTACCGACCAAAATATGCTTACCGTAATTGAGCAACACGACGAAGCGTATTATTGTTGGCGATTGCACACGTCGCTCAATAATCAAGCACTTTCGGATACGCGCTTGAACGTCTTGCTCGATAAAGTTAAAGATTATGCACCGCTGTATTTTTCTTTTTTTCTGTGCGATACTTCCACCGGTGATAAGACACAAGCACCCCTCAAATGGTTTCGCAAAACCGTTACTGATACGCCTGAGATTTTTATTAAAGGACATGAAAGACCAATAAATTTGGCTTAAAGCAAAACCTGATTTATGATTTAACACAAATAAAACACGATGAAATGAAATTGAAATATTTATTGATTTTTTTTGCTAATAGTTTAATGTTGTATAGTTGTACGCTCCACAATTTTCAAAATTATGTGGCGACAAAAAGCTTCGAGCCTTCAACAAATTCAAGTTCCGAAGTAAGCAAAAGCGTTGAACCGAGCGAAGAAAATTTGCCGTTGGGGATTGATCCGAATTTGTTAACTTATCATTTTAAAAAACCAGAAAGCGATGTGTATTTACAAACATTTGCTGGAGTTGTACGCGCCGATGCGAAAACTACGCCGAGTGGTGCGCTATGCGAAACGTATGAATCGGTAGAAGAATTGATTGGAACTTTACCTTACGATACGGATATGTATGCGCAGGTCGGTGATTATTCGCCGTCACTACCAGAAGAAGATAGAAACGTTTACATCAAACGCGCTTTTATTTTTTATATCGCGGCTGAATCGGATAACGATTTTCATATCATCATCGGTGATACGATTGATGGTGAGCGCACGCATTTTATGACGGCAGAAATTGCAGGTTTACCGAACGATACAACAACACAAGCCTACGATGCACTCCGCGATGCGCGCCGAATGCTATTCGAACAATTCCCGAGTTTTTTTGAAGGTAAAATGCGTAAAACGTTTCGACCCATTTCGCGATTTCCAGAAATTGAAATTCGCGGTTCACTTTTTTTCGATAATCGGCACGGCGTAGGCGAGCGCGGCACAGGCAATATTAAACCTGAATCGAGTTGGGAAATTCATCCCGTAACTTTTTTGCGCGTCAAAAAGTAGTCCTCAATATCAATAAGTGGGTTTTTGCACCAATAATTTTACAGCGGAGATGGTAAAAATATAGATTTCTATATTTTTGGTATAATTTTTTAAGAGTAATTATACCTAAATTTGTTTTCAATGAAATTAACCCATGTACTTGCAATTTTTATAACCATTATTTTATTTTCTGAGTGTAAAAAGGAAGACGTAGCTACACCAACTGATTACCTGATAAATGGTTTTGTTCAAAAAGGTCCGTTCCTCACAGGCGCAAAAATTATTGTCACGCAACTCGACTCGACTTTAAAAGAATCGGGTAAAACTTTTATTGGAACTACTGCTGATAATAAAGGTTCTTTCAGTGTAAGTATGCAAGGCACAACTTCAAATTTTATTTCCGTAAACGCCAACGGTGTTTATTTCGATGAAGTAGGTAATTCCATAACTTCTACGCCTTTGACTCTTACTGCAATTGCAGATATTTCTTCCAACCAAAAAATTAATATCAACGTTTTAACTAACTTAGAAGTCGAACGCGTTAAATACCTAATCACAAAAGGGAACAATTTTGCACAAGCCAAAGCGCAGGCGGAAAAAGAAATTCTAAAGATTTTTTTAATTGATAATGCCACTAATGGTTTTGAGACGCTCGATATTTCGCAAGCGGGTAATGATAATGCGGCACTTTTAGCCATTTCTGTAATTCTGCAAGGCATGCACACCGTGGCGCAATTGACGGATTTAATGACAAAGATTTCTGCTGATATAAAAAGTGACGGCACCTTAGATACGGATGCGCTAAAATCGGAATTGATTAACGAGGCGCAAATTTTGAACACCTCAAACGTACGCAACAATATTTTAAAACGCTATTCAGATCTCGGCGTTTCTGCAACCCTTGGCGCTTTTGAAACAATTATTGAAAACTTTAAAACTAAATCGGGCTATGCTTTCACAAAAAAAATTACCTATCCAGCACTTGGAAGCAACGGCAAACCCAATTTGTTAGCCATGAGTGATACTGTTTTTGAAACCACTAATTCCGTTATCTTAGGTCTTTCTGCAAATTTACCTGTCGGTACGTCTCTCAATTTAGTTATTCGCGCCGATACAAATACCAATTCTGTTTTTAATTTTAATACTAAAAATTACGGTGGTTGGAATTATTCGCAAGTGCGTACAATTGCGCCTACTATAGTTGCGAGTTCTGCATCCGATGCAGAAATTATTATTGACTCGCGTACGTCAAATAATTCGATAACTTCTTTTACGCTTGAAGTGTATGAGAACGGAGCAACTGCGCCAACAAGAACTATAAAAGTCAAAGTTTCCGATCTTTCCAAAGCGTTTGCTTTGAGTGCTATTGGAAAAAACGGCGTTAATTTTTTAAACCCGAGTTACATTGTACCGAACACGAAAGGAAATTTCAGCGTTCAGATTGCAGTAAACGACACGAAAGCGCATGAAGTAAAACTCATTTTCGATTACATCACACCAGCACAAAACGGACTCAATTTTTCTAATTTAGAAAACTGGGCGGTTTTTAATGAGGTGCTTTCGGGACAAAAATATTTGTATCGCATGACTCTTATTCTTCCTGCTTCAAAAAACAATGGCGATGCGCTGCTGAATATCAATGGGTTCGGACAAATGAGTTTAACGGGCACTGTGGATGGCGTTGCTAAAAATGCTTTCGCTAAAACGTATGATTGGCAGTAAATTTATAACACTGAGATAGCAACATTTGGTTCAGCCGCAATAAATTTTTCTACGCGCGGTTTGCTCGCAATAAAACTCAAATTCTGACCGAAATAACCTTTACCTTTTAAATACAACGTGCCATATTGGTAAATAAATCCGCGACTGACTTCAATTTTTTCAACATCTTGCAAAGGGTAACGCACGGTGCGAAAAAAATTTGTGACATAAATATAATCTATATCAGCATCAATGCGCAAGAGTTTCCACAGGGTAAATTTAAAAACAACGACGAACGTCAATACAAATGCCAATAATTCCCATTTAAGACTGTTCATATTCAGTCCACCGATGTCTGGTTTGTCGGAGAGGAAAACGGCTAAAAAAAATGCGCCGAAAAATCCGAGCCAAAGCGTCGGCATAAACAATCGGTAAAATAAAGTTGAATTAGAAGAAAGCTGAAATTTCATGTGTGATTAGTTGACAGTTGGCAATTGACAGTTGACAGTCGTTAGTTTTAAACTATCAACTGTCAACTGCCAACTGTCAACTAAATGGCGGCAAATTTAGTTTGTAAATAATTAAGTACGTGCGTTTGGTTTTCGGCAATATATTTTACAAATAATTCGCGTGGAATAGGCGTTGCACCGAGCGATTTTAAATGCTGCGTCTCAACTTGGCAATCAATGAGCGTAAAATCGTAAGTTTCTAATAATTTCACCCACGAAATAAAACCAAACTTCGACGCATTCGGTACTTCTGCAAACATACTTTCGCCAAAAAATATTTTACACAATGCCAAACCATATAACCCTCCAACCAATAAATTGTTTTGCCAAACCTCGACTGAATGTGCTAAACCGCGCTCATGAAGTTCGCAAAACGCGGCAATAAGTTCTTCATTTATCCATGAACTAATGATGCCGCCGCGCGGTATATATTGGCAGCGTCGCATCACTTCTTCAAAACAGGTGTTGTACGTTACGGTAAAAGTTTGATTATTGAAAAACGTTCGCATGCTACGCTGAACGTTTAAATTTTTGGGAAATAAAACCATTCTCGGATTCGGCGACCACCATAAAATCGGATCTTCACTTTCGTTGTACCAAGGAAATAATCCTGCACGATACATTTTAATGAGCATATCTGGCGAAACGTTTCCGCCTACGCCCATAATACCATCGTAGGTAGCGTATTCAGGGTGCAGTTGGTTCATCAACTTACCTGAAACAAAAGGCGTTTGTGAGTATTTAAATTCGGGCAATTTATTC
>JAYVVO010000304.1:0-4536 GCA_043786955.1 Saprospiraceae bacterium | reverse complement strand
CGTAAAAGCTAAAAATTTAAAAATGGGTTATTATTATTCGCTTTTAGAATGGTACAACCCATTTTATAAAAAAGAAACGCTAAATCAGTATATTGATGAGCATATTTTCCCGCAAATGAAAGATTTAGTTTCGACTTACAAACCCGATATTTTTTGGACGGACGGTGAATGGGATTATACCTCAGACAAGTTGCGCAGTACAGAATTTATTTCTTGGCTTTTTAATGAATCGCCTGTTAAAAACACGGTAGCGATAAACGACCGTTGGGGAAGCGAAACGCGCGGCAGACACGGCGGTTATTTCACAACTGAATACGATTTAGTGAATAACACAGTTTCTAAAGATGCTAAATTTGAACGCCCTTGGGAAGAATGTCGCGGGATGGCAGGTTCATTTGGTTATAATCGCAACGAAATTTTAGACGATTATTCAACTTCAGAAGAGTTGGTTCACATTCTTATTAATAAAGTTGGTCGCGGTGGAAATTTATTATTAAACATTGGACCAACTGCTGACGGTCGCATTCCTGTTATCATGCAACAACGTCTCGCGGATATGGGAGCATGGCTGAAAGTAAATGGCGAAGCGATTTATGGTACGCGCAAATGGGAAAAAGCACCGAACGTCGGAAAAGAAACTACAACCTATCTTACAAAAAAAGGGAAAGATTTGTACGTGCTTTGCACAAAATTTCCTGAACAAGATGTTGTTGTTGATAATGTTGGTAAACCTAACAAAGTTAAAATGTTGGGTTTAAAACCAGATGTGAAATTTATTTATAAAAACAGTAAATTAATAATTTCTGTGCCAACGGTAACCCCTGCTAATAATCCGTGTAATTATGCGTGGGTGTTTAAATTGGAAAATGTTTTGTGAGTGATGCTTTTTGCATGATGAAAACAAACTCAAGCAAACGCATAACGCACAATTAAGTAAAGCATTCTACTCAACGACAATTTTTTTTGTAACTTGAAAATCTAAGGACTTAACCTGCATAAAGTATGTTCCCGATTGCCAATTTTTAGTCTCTATGTATGGAATAAATTTTGACGAAGAAAAAATTAATCTACCTTGCACATCAAAAATAGAGATATTTTGTATGTCGTTGGTATTTAACGGACTTACTAAACCAATTGAAAATCCATTTCTGGTAGGGTTAGGAAAAATGTTTACTGAGTTAGCTTCATTCAATAAGTCGAGTGTCGGCGTTGTGAGCGCACAGCTTTTAAAATTGGTAAACGTTTGCGTTGTCGTTCCTGTCGGATTGACATAATTAAAAGTTAAAACGCCCGCCACTGTCCAACTATAATTAACGTTATAATTTTGGTTGTTCAGCAAATACGTCAGATTAAATCCGTTTGAACCGTTGACTTTCATATCTGTGATACTCGCACCGTTGAGCGGTAAACCTGCCGCTCGAACAGGTGTTGTTTGCGCCTGCGGAATAATTTGATCACCGTTATCTTTCGTAACCACACCCACCATATTGCCAACCATATACGGATAAACCAACGTACCGTGATAGTGATAGACATTGTTTGCGCCGTAATGCCCGTGATTAGCATCTAAAGTTTTCATCGCAGTGCCATCTGGTTCTTTACTACCATAAACAGCAAAACCGTCTAAAGCAAACGCGATAGGCAAAACTGTTGCACGCGTGCTGTCTAAACTCAACGGCGCAGTATGGTAATGATAATCGTCCGCTTTGCCGCAATGTCCTCCAAATTTATCTAACTCGCCAATCAAATAAGAGTCAACACCTCTGTTATTAAAGGCATTAAAAATTGGAATACCGTTGGCAGCGAGACCGATAGCGCACGTAAAAAAATTAGTTTTGGTTGATACAGGCGTTACCGCAAGCACAGGATTAAGCGGAATACTCCAAGCATTTGTGCCCACATAGCATTGTGGAATTGGAAATTGTTGCTGCCAACTCGTAATGCCTACCATAGTTTGATGCGCTGGAATTCCCAACGATTCGACATAAAAATAATTAGCATCCCAACGTGTTTTTACACTCGGTTTATAAGGCGTGAAAGCAGCATTTATAAAAGTTGGATCGGTACCCACAATTATTTTTGATTTAAAACCCACTAAAATAAACATTAAACTCAAAAACAAAACAGAGTACGACAACTGCGATGTGTCTCTCGCTTTAAAAATTTGATAGACTTTATACGTTGTAAGCGCAAAGAGTCCAAAAAGCAAAAAGCAAACGACAAAGGGCAAAATCTGCCTTTTACCCTTTGTGCTTTGCCCTTTGCTATTTGCACTTTGTTATTATTTTAAGGTGTGATATACATTTGACAATGTTTCACCTTAAAACTTGCGGCGTTATTTTTATTTATATTTTCGAGAAAAACTACAACCACTTAATCGTTAAATCAATTAATTTTTTGATGCGCGGTGTGTACGGCGGATACATCATTTCGATCCCTGAGAACGGCGATTTCTGAACAGTTACGGCTTTTAAGTTTGAAAAATCTTTAAACCCAAAATGCCCGTGCGCTTTACCGATACCTGAATTATTAACACCACCAAACGGTAAATTACCATTATAATAATGAATAGCTGCATCGTTAATTGTTACACCACCCGAAGAAGTACGTTTCAAAATCGCATCTTGATTTGCTTTACTGCTTGAAAAAATGTATGTCGCGAGTGGTTTTTCATTCGCGTTGATGTGATTGATGACTTCGTCTAAATGTGAAAAAGTACGAATCGGCAACAACGGACCAAAAATTTCTTCTTGCATGACCAGCATGGTTTCGTCCGTATTATCGAGTAGTGTCGGTTCAATAAAATTAGTTTTTGGATCTACATTTCCACCCAAAAGAATATGCGCGCCACGTTCAACGGCATCATCTAAATATTTTTTGACGCGCGCAAAATGCCGCGCATTAACCATGTGTGTAAAATCACCGTCATCCATTTTTTGGGCAGTATTTCCAAAAAAATACGGAATCCATTTTTTAGAGGCAGCTATAAATTCTTCTTTTTTGCTTTCATGCACGTAAATATAATCTGGTGCGAGACAAATTTGACCCGAATTTGTAAACTTGGTCATCATTATGCGTTTGGCAGCGCGATCAATATTTGCTGTTTCATCTACAATTGTCGGCGATTTTCCGCCAAGCTCTAACGTAACAGAAGCTAAATTTTCTGCAGCAGCACGCATCACTACTTTGCCAATACTGGGAGCACCCGTAAAAAAAATATGGTTGAAAGGTAGTTTAAGCAACGCCGATGCAACAGTGGCATCGCCTTCTATAACGGCGACTTCGTTGGACTCAAAGATTTCTGAAATTATTTTTCCCATTAACGCACTGATGTGCGGTGTCATCTCCGAGGGTTTTAAAATGGCAGTATTACCAGCGGCAATTGCCGACACTAACGGACCAAATGTTAAACTCAACGGAAAATTCCATGGCGAAATAATCAGACAAACACCTTTTGCTTCGTACTGTATATAACTTTTTGTTCCCAAAAGCGCTATTGGAATAGACACAAATTCAGGTTGCATCCATTTATTAAGTTGCTTACAAGCTAAATCAATTTCTGTTTTTAGCGGATAAATCTCGACCAAATCAACTTCAGCAGCTGGTTTTTTAAAATCAGCGTACAGCGCATCATTAATAGCAGTTCTATATTTTAAAACAGTGGTGAGAAGTTTTTTTAGTTTTACAATGCGCTGCGCCGCCGTGGTTTGAGCGATGACGTTTGCATTTTCGCGTTGTGCTTTAAAAAGGGCTGAAACGTCCGTTGTTTGGTTTTGAATATCGGAATTAGAAATGAGTGTTACACTTGCCATATTGAGTAGAATTTGTACGCAATAATAAAACAATTTTGATAATTAAATACACATTAACAAAATAATTTGAGTTTATTTATTCATCCTAAGTTAACAGAAACCGAAAACCCAAAAGATTATAAGTCAAACTTAACAGGCAAAATAATCCTGTTAAGTTTGACTTATAGTTTAAGGACTTTAAAACTATTTATTTATCGCTACCATTTTTAGCTGGCTCAAGCAGTTTAAAAAACTGATCCAACTGCGGTAATAAAATAATTTCTGTTCGGCGATTTAATTGACGACCTTGTGGCGTTGAATTATCCGCTTTAGGCACGTATTCAGATCTGCCGCCTGCTGTCATGCGTTGCGGATCAACGGTAAATTTTGTTTGAAGCAACCGAACAACGGCTGTGGCGCGTTTCGCACTTAAATCCCAATTGTCCGTAAACACTTTTGTCGCAATCGGCACGTTATCAGTGTGTCCTTGCACTAAAATTTCCAAATCTTTGCGATCATTCAACACGCGGGCGATTTTCTCTAAAATACCAAACGCCAACGGGTTAATCTCATCACTTCCCGATTTAAAAAGTAATTTATCGGAAAGGGAGACATAAACCACCCCTTTTTTCACTTCCACGTGAACGTCGTCGTCGTTAATATCGGCTAATACGCGTTTTAAATTCATCACCAAATTTAAATTGATAGAGTCTTTGGTCTGTATAGATTTATTAAGGTCTTTGAT
>JAYVVO010000303.1:0-4562 GCA_043786955.1 Saprospiraceae bacterium | reverse complement strand
AACTCGATTATCAGAAAGGGCGCGTACACGGTTATCAGATGGAAGTTGATCCCACTGATCGCGCATGGTCGGGTGGAATTTATGATGAAGGTCGTCGCGAATGGTTGTATATTCCTGATATTAATCCAGAAGGAAAAAAAGCATTTAAAATGCACGGTTGGAATAAATACCGCATTGAAGCCATCGGCAATTCGATGCGCACTTTTATAAACGGTGTACCCGTTGCTAATCTCGTTGACGATTTAACGCCAACAGGTTTTATCGCACTGCAAGTGCACGCCATTTATGCCGATATGAAAGAAGGTATGAAAATTCGGTGGCGCAATATTCGCATTCAAACAGAAAATTTAAAACCCAGCGCGAACGATAACATTCCGATTATTAATTTATTGCTTAATGATTTGAGCGCGCAAGAACGCGCGCAAGGTGTGAAATTACTTTTTAACGGAAAAGATTTTACAGGTTGGCGCGGTGTGCACCAGAATAAAATGACGGATAAACGTTGGAGTGTACGAGAGGGTAATATGGTTGTTGCGGCTTCGGATGGCACGCAAACGGGAAATGATATTGTAACGACCGAGCGGTACAGCGCGTTTGAACTCACGTTCGATTTTAAACTCACTGAAGGCGCAAATTCTGGTGTGAAATATTTTGTAGATGAATCTTTAGATTCATCTGGTGGATCGGGTATTGGTTTGGAATACCAACTTTTAGACGATGTGCGACATCCAGATGCTAAATTAGGCGCAGCAGGAAATAGAACACTCGCAAGTTTATACGATTTGATTCCGTCCTACAAACTTCAAAAACGATTTCAAAGAAACATTACCGATTGGCAAAACGGCAGAATTGTTGTCTATCCGAATAATATTGTTCAGCATTGGTTAAACGGTTTTAAAGTTGTTGAGTACGAGCGGAAGAGTAATATTTTCGATGCATTGGTAGCGCGCAGCAAATTTGAAAAATATAAAGGCTTCGGCTATGCGGATAAAGGTCCGATATTACTACAAGATCATGGGGAAGCAGTTTCGTTCAGAAATATTAAAATGAGAGTGTTAAAATAAAAAAATTGGTTTTAAGTAAATATAGCAGTCATAGAATTGTAAAAAAGGCGAAAGGAAGAAAATATATTTGCTTTTAGCATTTAAAAGGAATAGTTTTAGTTCATTGATAATTTTAATATTATTTCTTAACTTTTTTAGATTTTTAAACGCCATTTCTTCGCCTTTTAATCCATTCATCATGAAACTTCTTGTAACTTTCGTATTTGCCTTTTTTCTTTTTCATTCCGCAGTAACAGCGCAAGTAACTAATCCGAATAGCATGATTTTAGTGCCGCCAACTTTAGAGGAGCAAAAAAAACTTAGGTCGCAACTCTACGATTTTGAACACGACACGCGAACAACTTTTAAAAATATTATGCTTGCCGAAAGTGCTTGGTCGTTGGGGAATATTTTATTTAGTACGTTGGCAAAAGACCAAAATAGCCTAACAGGCAATAATTTTCATAATGCTAATGTCGGTATCAATATTTATAATTTGGCGTATTGTGGCGCAAATTATCTTATTTTCAATAGTGCGCCACTTAAAGTAAAAACTTATTTGGATAGAAGCGAAAGATTTCACAAAATCTTTGCGATTAAAGCCGCAGTCGATGGCGTGTTTTTATTGGGAAGTTTTATTTCTCTGAAAAATTCTCAACCTTCCTATTATTATCAGAATGGCATACAGACTGCTTATGCAGAACAAAATGGTGGGACTTACGGCGTAATGATGAATGCAGTTATTTATTTAGGTTTTGATATTGCTGGTTTTATTTTAGAAGGTAAGCACATCGAAAAATTTAGACCGATTGTACGTTCAAATCAACTTGGATTTATTCTCGATTTGAATTAATCTGTCGGATATAATACAGGAATAAATTCAGGGGATTAATTAATAACATTAAAGCTGTTGGGTTTTAAAACCTAACAGCTTTAAATTAAAAATGGTAAAATAAATAAATTTTTATTCAACTTCTTTAATCAATCTGGTTTTAAGAAATCTCCATCAATAATAAGTAAAAGTGTTTTTTTTATGGCGTGCGATCTGTGTGAACTTAAATTATCTGAAACGATATAACTCATACCTTTTTTTAAAAGCACTCTACTACCACTTTCTTCTTCCGAAACAAATTCACCTTTCAAACAATAAACAATATGTCCTTTATGGCACCAATGATCGGCTAAATAACCTTTGCTGTATTCTACCAAACGCACGCGTAAACCTTCAAATTGCAACGTTTGCCAATAGGCAATTCCATGTTCACCTTTAAATTCTTTTCTTGGAATTTGATTCCAGTCAACATTTTGAAATGGTATGTGGCTCATAAAAACTATTTACGCGCTCTGGCTGCTACACTTTTCTACAAACTTCATTAAAAATGACAGTAATATTATTATTTTTGAGATTTTCTAATTGCGTTACAATGTTTGCATTGCCTGTTCTTAAACATTTATTTTGTTTAATGAAATACAAAACTAAGTGATGACATTGAAACTAACAAGGAAATTAAATCGAAACCACATCGGGCATTACCATGTAGTTTATGGATTTTACCAATTTTTTTCTTTAAATACAATTTATTAGCAGCACACGCGTCTTTTACTGCGTTAAGAATAAAACTTACGCCTTACATTTGTACTTTAATTTCAAAAAAGCATTTTTAAGAAACCGTATAGGTTTAGTGAAACGAAAGAAATATGAAACTCACGAACGAAGCAAAGATTGGCTTACTAGCTACTGTAGTATTAGTTGCTGTATTTTTTGGTTACAAGTATTTAAAAAATGAAAACGTTTTTGATAAAACAGTAATATTCTATGCTGATTATGACGACGCGCAACAAATTACGCTTTCATCCCCTGTTTTTTTTAGAGGTGTGCAAATTGGGACGCTGAAAGAAATTAATTTTACGGGCGAGAACAAACAAAAAGCAGTTTTGGCAATGCAAATAAAACAAAATCCGGGCATCCCTAAGAATGCAAAAGCGGTTTTGTTTGTCAATGGTGCACTCGGTGGTAAAGCACTTGAAATCACTTTCGATAAACCTTGTAATGGTAATGATTGTGCCGTTAAAGGAGATCATTTGCAAAGTACATCGCTCAATTTATTTCAATCTTTTGTCGGCACACCAGAGGAAATCGCGCCGTATATGAAACAAGTTTCAATCGGTGTGAATGGTATGGTGACAGATCTATCGGATAATTTAAAAAAACCCGATAATGAAGTAGGTAACAGTTTGCGCGATTTACAAGCTACGCTCATGAGTTTAAAACAAACTACTGCTGCTCTAAATCAATTAATGTCTGCTTCTACTGGTGCTTTAAAAGGAACTTTTAAAAACTTAGAAGTTATCACGCGAAACTTATCAGATAATAATCTTCAAATTGATAGCGTATTCAACAATACGAACAAACTTACTTTAAACGCCAGTACGATAGACTTTTCTAAAATTAATATTGCCACCGAAGGCATTAATAAAAATCTCGCTGCATTAAATTCAACGCTTAATCAAGCTGAAAATACGTTTAAAAGTTTTACGGGCACAATAGAAAAAATAAACAGAGGCGAAGGCACTCTTGGCAAGTTGGCTTCTAACGATAGCGTTTACGCAAATTTGAATTACACGCTGTTGCATACGCAAGCCTTGATGCAAGATTTAAGGCTCAATCCTAAGCGGTATATTAATTTCAATCCGTTCCGAAGTTATAAACAATATGTTGTGCCTACGCAAGATCCGTTGCTCGATACGTTGCAGATGCGTTATAATAGCATCAAGAAAAACTAAAATTATTTTTCAAAAAAGACCTTGATTTCCTTTTAAAAGAAGTTTGGCGCGCGTAAGCAAGCGCGCTTGGAAAACAGGAAATGAAAATTTAGTAGGTGCTTTTAAAGACGGCGTTGCTGGCGTTCCCATTTTTAAATACAAACTGTAAAAAGAATGTGCGCTAATTCCCCATTTCTGCATAAATTGTTTTCTGCCATCGTTTTTCTTTACTCTACCCGTTGAGCGCGCTTGAAAATGATACACGCGACTTTCGCCAACCCCGAAGAAAGTTCTGCATCCTTGTTCCCAAAGTTTCATAGAAAAATCAGGATCGCTATACATACCTGGTGAAAATTCGGTGCTGAATCCTCCGACACTGCGCCACAGTTGAGTAGGCAATAAAAGTGGAGGCCAAGACGAACCGTTCCAATCTTTTTTTTCAAAACTTTTATATTCGTCGAGCAATTTTTTTTCCTCAAAAGTTTCTACCGTTCTGCCGTAATCACCCGTAATTTGGCAAGCATGATTTTTTAAATAGGGTTCAATCATGGTCGAAGAAATCATAAATAAATCTTTATTCGGCAGACTGAAGTATGTATTTATCAAACAAGAATCCCAATCAGGAAGCACGTACATATCATCGTTCAGGTATAAAATGTGCGAATTTTCAACCAACTCCGCTGCTTTATTTACTGCCCAACAAATTCCAATATTTTCATCCGAATCTGTAAAATCTAAATTTTCCAATTTTGCCCA
>JAYVVO010000302.1:0-12476 GCA_043786955.1 Saprospiraceae bacterium | reverse complement strand
AAATTTTCGGTGGTGCTTATTCAAGAGCAAATAATGCTGACGGTACTAAATTCGATGCAGCATTACCTTACAATCCTAAAGGTGTAATCATTATTGGTGCTGATGGTTATCCAAATATTGATAACACGAATCGTGTTATTGGTAATCCAAACCCCGATTTCTTGTTGAGTATTAATAATAATTTTTCATATAAAGGATTTAGAATCTCTGCGCTTATTGATATTAAACAGGGCGGACAGATTTGGAATGGTACTTTAGGTGCTTTGAATAATTTTGGTGCTTCTAAAATCACTGCAGACCAACGCGGAACTTCATTAGTTTTTCCTGGTATTACCGAAAGTGGTGTGGCGAATACAAAATCAGTAATTTTAGATCAAGCTTATTTTCAATCAAAAGGAACAAGCTTTGGCTCTCAAGTAGAATCATTTGTAGAAGATGCTTCTTTTGCGCGTTTGCGCACTGTAAGCATTGGATATACTTTGCCGAATTCATTGCTAAAAACAATAAGAATGGAGGATTTGACTTTGACTTTTACTGGTAGAAATTTGTGGTTAAAAACAAACAATACGGGTGTTGATCCAGAAACAAGTTTAACGGGTAACGGTAATGCACAAGGCTTGGAGTACTTTAATATGCCAGGCACAAAATCGTGGGCATTTGGTTTGAGTGTTAAATTTTAATCACTAATTAAAAATTTAAAAATGAAATTTAAAAATAATTTTCTTCTATATTTTGCAATAGGCATTATTGGATTTTCGTCATGTAAAAGTTACTTCGGTAATACAAATCTAAATCCGGACGATACTTTAGCGGCGGGTGCTAATACAACACTCACCCCGATTGAAGCAACGCTTTCTTATACTTTAAATGGTGATATTGCCCGTTACTCAGGTATTTTTGACCAACATTTAGATGGCAATAACCGTCAATTTGCAGGTTTGCAATTATATCAATTTACTGGAGGTGATTTCAACTCTCCCTGGGATAACCTTTATTTAGATTGCGGTAATAATATCAGGGCAATGGAAGCTATCACTGACGGTAAAGCAGCGAACACTTATAGTGGTATTGCGCGTGTTTTGGAAGCGCAGGCTATCATGACGCTCACAGATTTTTATGGTGACGTTCCGTACTCTCAAGCATTTCAAGGCTTAAAAACTACTGCACCCGCTTATGATAAACAAGCGGACATCTACACAGCTATCTTTCAACTCTTAACAGATGCAAGAGCAAAACTTTTATTAAAAGCAAATGCTCCCGCTCCAGGCGGTGATGATGTTATTTATGGCGGCTCTGCCACACAATGGACGAAGTACGCAAACGTTTTGGCTGCGCGTGCTTATCTACATTTAGGAAAAGTAGATGCTGGTAATTATACAAAAGCTTTAGCAGAAATTGCAAAAGGTGGATTTGTATCAAGTGCAGATGATGGTAGATTTACATATTTAGCGACAGCAACTGGTTCTGCACCGATGTATCAGTATTTAAATCAACGTGGTGATGCAGAAAATGGCGCAAATTATATTGCGCTGTTATCATCATTATCAGATCCGCGCTTGAAAACTTATGGACCATTATTTTTTGATGCTGCTGGAAGTATTGTACACCCACTGTTTAAAAATCAAGCACAGGCTGTGCCATTAATAACTTTTACAGAACAAAAGTTTATGGAGGCAGAATGTAAATTTAGAACAGGAGATGTGGCAGGTGCTTTATTAGCATACAAAGTTGCGATTAAATCATCTATTGTTGAATCAGGTGTAACAGCTGCATCTGCTGATGCTTACATTTTAACAACTAATGTTGTGCCAGTGGCAGGAATTGGTTTAAACGAGATTTTGACTCAAAAATACATAGCTTTATATATGCAACCAGAAGCATATTTAGATTGGCGTCGTACAGGCATTCCGGCTTTAAAGCCAAATGCAGGCACAGCTATTCCACGTCGCTTTTTGTATCCACAGACAGAAATAAATTTAAATCCGAGTACGCCAAAAGGCGTATCGCTTTACGATAAAGTTTATTTAGATAAATAATATTGACTGAATTGAGTTTAAAAAAGCGGCTACTCGAAAGTGTAGCCGCTTTTTTATTTTACAAAGCAATGTTTTTAAAATGAAAAGAAAGATATTTGCAGCGCAGAAAATTTCTCAAAAGTTTTCGAAGTCAACTTGAAATTTTCTATAAATAAAAATTTATGTTTGAAGCACTAACGGATTTTATAAATCGCAAAATATTACGCACAGGTCGAGCACGTTGGAATCACCAGTTCAAAGAAGGACATTGGGACGGTTTAAAAAACGATGAAGAGTTGGTGCGTCAAAAATTGGTGCGCGATCATTTTATAAAATATAAGAATGGCGGCTCGCTCTTGGAACTCGGTTGCGGTCAAGGTTATTTACCAGAATTGGTGTTCGAGAAAAAATATTTTTCAGAGTATCTCGGTGTTGATATATCCGATGTGGCAATTGCAGATGCAACCAAACGCACTGCTGATAAAAATATTAAATTCGAACAAGGCGATATGAACACTTGGACGACGACGCGAAAGTTTGATGTCGTTTTATTTAATGAAGCAATTAACTACGCCAAAAATTGTGAAGCGGTATTATTCCATGCTAAAGAAAATTTTATTGCACCCGACGGCATTTGTATTATCAGTATGCACGAACATAAACGCAGTCCAGAAATTTGGGCAGCCGCGCGCGCACTCTTCACGCCTTTAGAATCGGAAATTATAACGGTGGGTATTCACTCTTGGCGCGTAGAGGTTCTTAAACCGAAGAAGTAATCTCAATTCAAAAGTATTTCCCATTTTTCCATTTCTACGTCCAACTCTTTTTTAAGTTTTTCATATTTAGTAATATATTGCGCAGAATCTTTAGACGTATAAAAATCGGTTTCACCCATGCGTTTATTCATGGTGGCTATTTCTTTTTCGAGTTCAGCGATGCGTTTTTCTGTTTTCTGAATGTGCGGATTTGGCACGGTGCGCGATGTGTTTTGTGTTGAAGTTTTTTGTCCATTATCCGATTTCAACTCTGACGTTTTTTGTTCTACTTCGCGCATGTTATCGAGTTGGCGTTTTTCCAAAAAGTAATTTATGTCGCCGAGATACTCGTACAATTTTTTATCCCTAAATTCAATCGTTCGATTTGTCAATCCAGCTAAAAAATCTCTATCGTGCGACACAATGATAATTGTTCCATCGAATTGCATAATGGCTTCCTTCAAAACACTCTTAGAAATCATATCCAAGTGATTCGTCGGCTCATCAAGCACCAATAAATTAAATGGTTGCAACATCATGCAAGCTAAAGCCAAACGCGCGCGCTCACCACCACTCAAAACAGAAACTTTTTTTGTCGCATCGTCGCCAGAAAACATAAATGCACCTAAAATTGCACGTGTGCGTGTACGCATTTCTGGAGGTGCAGCATTCAACATCGTTTCTTCCAGCGTTAAATTCGGCGAAAGTGCTTCCGCTTGATTTTGCGCGTAATAACCTACCTGCACATTGTGTCCCAATTTTAATTCGCCACCTGTGAGAGATTCTTTATTGATTAAAATTTTTGCGAGCGTCGTTTTTCCTTGTCCATTCTGTCCGACAAAAGACACGCGATCACCGCGATCAAGTTTCAATTCAATTTCGTTCAATATAGTGGTATCACCATAAGTTTTCACTAATTTTTCTGCTTCTACAACCACTTGACCTGAACGTGGTGCAATGGGGAATTTAATATTCATGGCAGAAATGTCCTCGTCGTCAATTTCTATGCGCTCCACTTTATCCAATTGTTTTTGCATGGATTGGGCCATAGACGTTTTTGTTGCCTTCGCCATAAAGCGGTTGATAGTGCGCTCGCGCTGCTCAATCATTTTCGCCTGATTTTTTGCAGCATTGTTCAACAATTCGCGACGCTCTGCGCGCAACTCAACATATTTCGAGTAATTCGCTTTGTAGTCGAACATTTTACCCAATTCTAATTCCAATGTGCGCTTCGTCACTTTATCTAAAAATGCTTTATCGTGCGAAACAACTACAACGGCACCGGGATAATCGCTTAAAAAATCTTCGAGCCACATAATGCTTTCAATATCCAAATGATTCGTCGGCTCATCCAGAAATAAATATTCGGGTTTTGTGAGCAACATCTTTGCCAGCTCAATCCGCATTTTCCACCCACCTGAAAATTCATCCGTCGGTCTATCAAAATCTTTTTCTTTAAATCCTAAACCTTTCAAAACTTTCTCTGCATTAATTTTTGCCGAGTCAGCACCAATCGCGTGCAATCGTTCAGTCGCCTCAGAAAGTTCGTGAATAATATTCATGTACTCATCCGATTCGTAATCTTCGCGTTCAGTGAGCTGTTTATTTAAATCTTCGAGATGCACTTCCAATTGTTTAACTTCATCAAAAGCCGTCATCGTTTCTTCCATGATCGTTTTACCGCCCGGCATCAACATATCTTGGTGCAAATAACCAATAGTACTGCCGTTCGGTTTAGAAATATTTCCGCCGTCAATGGAAACGCGATAACCTGTCAGGATTTTTAACAATGTAGATTTTCCCGCGCCGTTCCTACCCGCAAGACCGATTCGATCGCGCTCGCCGATGGTGAAACTGATATTATCGTAAAGAACACGCTCACCAAAGAAAACTGAAAGATTTGAAACTGATATCATAACTCGTAGGGGTTTATTTTTGAACCCAAGTGCATCTTTCTAAAAAAAGAACTTAATGCGCCGCAAAGATACGAATTAGTTAGGAGTGATGTGCGTTGCATCGCGAAAAAAGTAAATCTTGGCGTATCTAATGGTGTTTGCAATTTAAAAAAATGCGAAAAAACGCATCATATATCACGATTCACGATTCACTTCAAAGTATATTAGCGCAAAGTTTTAGTTTATGCGAGAAATAAAAAAAATATTGGTCGCTAATCGCGGTGAGATTGCTTTGCGCGTCATGCGGACAGCAAAAAAAATGGGCATTAAAACAGTCGCCGTTTATTCGGAAGTAGATAGACGCATGCCGCACGTACTTTTTGCAGACGAAGCTGTTTGTTTAGGCGCTGCACCGTCAAGCGAATCCTATTTGCGCGCCGATAAAATTATTGCTGCCTGCAAACAATTAAATGTTGATGCCATTCATCCAGGATATGGTTTTCTTTCCGAAAATGCAAAATTTTCACAAACTGTAAGTGAAGCAGGTATGATTTTCATCGGACCATCGCCTTATAGTATCACAACAATGGGTTCAAAACTGGGTGCAAAAGCGGCAGTTAAGGATTTCGGTATTCCGATGGTACCTGGGAGCGATGGCGCTATTTCGGATATTGCCGAAGCTAAAAAAATTGCGCTTAAAACGGGTTATCCGATTTTAATAAAAGCATCAGCTGGTGGTGGTGGAAAAGGTATGCGGGTTGTCGAAAACGAAGCAGAATTTGATGAGCAAATGCGGCGCGCGGCGAGTGAAGCGCAATCCGCTTTTGGCGATGCTGCAGTTTTTATAGAAAAATTTGTCAATGCTCCACGACACATAGAAGTGCAAGTTTTAGCCGATAATCACGGAAACGTCGTTCATTTGTTCGAGCGCGAGTGCAGTATACAACGCAGACACCAAAAACTCGTCGAAGAAGCACCGTCGAGTATTTTAACAGACTCGGTGCGCGAAAAAATGTGCGCTGATGCTGTTAAAGTCGCTAAAGCATGTAATTATTCGGGCGTAGGAACTGTTGAGTTTTTAATTGATGACAAACAAAATTATTATTTTTTAGAAATGAATACGCGTTTACAAGTCGAACATCCTGTGACAGAATATATTACTGGTTTGGATTTAGTAGAACAGCAAATTCGCGTTGCGCGCAACGAAAAATTAGCTTTCAATCAATCCGATTTAAAAATTAAAGGTCACGCCATAGAATTGCGCGTGTGTGCTGAAAATCCATTGAATAATTTTTTACCAGGCACAGGAATTTTAGAGCGTTTTCGTCCGCCGTTTGGTTTGCCTAATACGCGCATTGATTCTGGATTTGAAGAAGGTAATGATATTTCAGTGTATTACGATTCGCTCATTGCCAAACTTATTTGCTACGGTGCAACGCGTGGTGAAGCCATCGTAAATTTAAAAACTGCTATTCAAAATTTTGACATCGCAGGCGTTCCAAACACTTTAGATTTTGGCAGGTTCGTCATGGAGAACGAACATTTTATTAAAGGTGATTTCGATACACATTTTATTTCAAAATATTTTAAACCTGAATTACTCAATAGTAAAGACGAAGAAGTTATTGCGGCACAATTAGCGTTGCATATCTATCTTTCGCAGAAGAAAAAATTTGTTGAACCGCAGGTAGTGGAAAGTGAATGGAAATTTAGAAATTGAAAATTGAATTAAAACCATTATTTTTGCACCAGTTTAGATAAATTCTATTTTAGTTGAACTATTTAGAGGGCAACGCTGTTTTACATTAAATCATTAAATTTTATAAAGATGGCTTTTATTTTCACGGATAAAAATTTTGAGGAATCATCTAAGTCAGGTGTTTCTGTGGTTGATTTTTGGGCAGAATGGTGTGGACCTTGCAAAGCGATTGGACCGATGGTCGAAGAAGTTGCGAAGGAATACGGCGAAACTGTGCTTGTAGGAAAAATGGATGTTGATTCAAATATGGCCGTGCCACAAAATTTTGGTGTGCGCGGTATTCCAACCATTGCTATTTTAAAAAATGGCGTCTTGGTGGATAAACACGTCGGTTCTAACATCACTAAAGTTCAGTTAAAAGCTAAAATTGATGCTGCGTTAGCGATGGCTTAGTTTTTCTCTTTTCTTTGACAATTAAAAAGCGAATAGTTTTAAATAACTGTTCGCTTTTTTTATGCAACAAGGTAAGCTAACTGTGCGTTTTAAAAGGGCTTTGTAGTCCAATTAAAAAAGATAATTTATAACTCCAGCCTTCAAGCTGGGGTTACAAATTATCTTTTTGGCTCGTTACAAAAAAATAGTAACCTCTTAAAGATTAACGTTAAACTTCTATCAACTAATTATGGTTCTTCAAGATAATTTAGAGATTAAAGAAATGTTCAACCTTGAGCTATTAGCACGTCAAGTGGTTGAAGGATTTATTATTGGATTACATAAATCGCCATTCCATGGTTTTTCGGCAGAATTTGCGGAACACCGATTGTACAACGTTGGCGAAAGCACAAAAAACATTGATTGGCGCGTTTTTGGCAAAACAGATAAACTTTTTGTAAAACGTTTTGAAGAAGAAACCAATTTGCGGTGTCATATTTTATTCGATGTATCCAGCTCGATGTACTTTCCGCACGACGTTCCGATTGCGCAACAAAAAATCGGATTTTCAGCTTTGGCGGCAGCTTCAATTATGAATATTTTGATGCGCCAACGCGACGCATTTGGATTAAGTATTTTCGATAACGTAATACACGAGCAAATAGCGCCTAAAACTTCGCAATCGCACTATCGCAATTTAATAGGAATCCTCGATAAATATCTTTCGAAGCCCGATGTTTTAAACAAAAAGACTTCTGCTATCGAGGCAATTCACCAAATTGCGGATAGTATTAATAAACGTGCGTTGGTGTGCATCTTTTCCGATATGTTCGATTTTAGTCAAGATCGCGAAGCACTTTTCTCAGCACTGCAACACCTGAAATTTAATAAGCACGAAGTCATTTTATTTCATGTAGTGGATAAACAAAAAGAGATTAATTTCGAGTATGACAATCGCCCGACGCTTTTTGTAGATATAGAAACGGGTGAAAAAATACGGTTGCAACCGCATCAAATAAAAGAGACTTTTACAAAACAACTGACAGAATTTAACAACGAATTGCTCGAACAGTGTTTAATGTATCGGATTGATTACGTACCTTGTGACATAAATGAAGGATTTAAAAATATTTTGCAAACTTTTTTAGCCAAACGCGCAAAGATTAGTTGACAGTTGACAATTGTTATTTTACAGGTTAAGAAGCCATCATTACTAACATTTTTGAAACTGCCAGCAGTTAACTATCAACTAAATTTATGTTTAAAAAATTAGTTTACTTACTTATTGGAGCAGGTATAATTGGTGGAATTGTTTATTATTTTGCTTTTCTGCCGATTGTACCAGAAAAACTTAAAGAGGAATACGTAAAAATTCAGCCCAACACTTCTGTATCTCAACTGACTGAACAATTAAGAACGGAAGGTTTTTTAGAAAATACTTCAACCTTTGAATATTGGACAATGTGGTTGAAATTTAAAACCGCACGTTCTGGTCGTTTTAAAATCAAAGCGGGCATGAACGGTTATCAACTTGTAAATTTATTAGCAGAAGGTGAACAAGCACCTGTTCGCGTAACGCTGAACAATGAAAAATCTTTGGCACAAATTGCGGGTAAATTAGCGAGACACATTGATGCAGATTCGATAGAAATTTTACAAGCATTCAACAACGCGGCTGCCACGGATTCTGTCGCTTACAATCACGAAAAATTGATGTGTTTGTTTTTACCAAATACTTACGAATTTTTTTGGAATATTGATCCGAAAAAAATTATTCCTAAAATGGAACGGGAGTACAAAAAATTTTGGACGGAGGAGCGTCGCGAAAAAGCAAAAAATATGAAACTGACGCAAGAAGAAGTTATCATCATGGCTTCGTTGGTTGAAAGTGAAACAAATAGAGCCGATGAAAGACCGCTTGTAGCCAGCACGTATTTGAATCGTCTGCACAAACCGATGCGATTACAATGCGACCCGACGGTGTACTACGCTGTTTTTTTACAACGGAATATTACGCCGAATTATCAACTCACTAAAACCGATTTGCAAATTCAAAGTCCATATAACACTTACACAAGCGATGGTTTGCCACCGGGTCCTATTCGTTTACCGATTGCTGCAACAATTGATGCGGTTCTCAACGCGCCGAGCACCAATTATTTATATTTTTGTGGTGAGCCTAACGATAGAGGTAAATTACTTTTTGCGGAAACGTTCGAGCAACATGTCGTCAATGCGCAAAAATTTAGAGCGTGGTTAAACACGAAAGGAAAGTTATAGATTTTTTTTCAAGCCTGTCGTTTAAATCTAAAATCAAAGCTGATTGGGTAACAGTGTACTCATCAATTAAATTGCTCTACTCTACTCACAATTTACAATAATGTCTGAAGAAAATTTTAAACTTAACTCCATTGAAGAAGCGATTCTTGACATTCGCAGCGGAAAAATAATAATTGTTGTTGACGATGAAGACCGCGAGAACGAAGGCGATTTTATTTGCGCTGCCGAATTGGTTACGCCTGAATTAATTAATTTTATGGCTACGCATGGTCGCGGTTTAATTTGCACACCGATTGAGGAAAGTCGCGCCGACGAATTAGATTTGAAACCGATGGTGCCACAAAATACAGCTTTGCATGAAACCGCGTTCACTGTTTCAGTTGATTTACTCGGTCAAGGTTGTTCAACAGGAATTTCTGCTTACGACCGTGCAACAGGCATTCGTTGGTTCACAAACATTACAGCGCAAGGTTCAGATTATGCAAGACCTGGACATATTTTTCCGTTACGCGCCAAAACGGGTGGCGTTTTGCGGCGAACCGGACACACTGAAGCCGCGGTTGATTTAGCGCGCATCGCAGGATTAAATCCAGTGGGTGTTTTAGTAGAAATTTTAAATGCCGACGGCACAATGGCGCGCTTACCACAATTGTTTGAAATTGCGCGCGTACACAATCTAAAAATAATTTCTATTGACGATTTGATTTCGTATAGAATGCGCACAGAGCGCATCATAAAAAAAGAAATTGAGTTAAAACTTGATTCAAAATATGGCGAGCTCGAAATTTCCGCTTATCAACAACTCACGTCGGGCGATATTCATTTAGCCATAAAAAAAGGAAGTTGGAAGGACGGCGATATCATACCAGTACGCGTACAATCCTCCACAGAACCGAATGATATTTTGGGTACGCTGTTTAGCCAAGCGGAAGAATCGTTGCACAAAGCTTTTGAAATTATAGAAAAAGAAGGTCGCGGTGTGTTTCTTTACATTCAGCAAAGCGAGAAAGGACATTCAATGCTCCAACGTTTGCGCGTTATAAAGGCGCAAAAAGAAAAAAATAGTAGAGTTTCAAATTTTATGGATCGCCGCGATTTTGGCGTGGGTGCGCAAATTTTACGCGATATGAACATTTGCAAAATTAAACTCATTACACACGCGCCACAAAAACGCATTGGTCTTCAAGGTTATGGTTTAGAAATTGTTGAGACTATCCAACTTTGATTTTTAGAAATGAAAAAGTTATTTCTGTTTGGTTCCGTTTTTCTTTTTGTACAATCGCTTTCAGCGCAAGGAAATGGTGTCATAATCAGAAAAAATGAAAAAAGCGAGCGTGAAACCGAAATTACGACTAAAAATAATACAGACGTTGGTCCTTATACCATCACCAAACTATCCATGAACAGTTATCTGTTCATGGATAGTTTGGTGATGGGTGCTGCTAAATTACACAATAATAAAGTTATTGTTGCACCTGTTTTGTACAATTTAAAAACAGAAAAAATTACGCCGCAGATTGAAGGCAAAGTAGAAGAGTTTTACGATACTTATTTCAGCGTCGGTCGTCATAAATTTACTTACATCAATGGGCATTACTACGAAATTATTAAAGATAGAAAAATTAAATTTTTAAAACGCTACGATTGTAAAGTTATTGAAAAATTAACTGAGGCAGAAATTATTAAAACTTTGAGAAAGTTAAAATCATTTGCTCTCCCACTTTTCGGTTTTAACTGAAAGGTTTTTAAAAAACTTTAGCCTATTCACTCTAAGATTAAAAGGGATGCAATGCTAGCTTTCTTTCTTATTGGGGTGTGTTGTTGTTATCAGTTTAAAAAATTTAAAAAATAGATAACTTTTTAGAATTTAAAGTGTTAACGTTGTTGATATATTGAAAATCATTTTTAAATTTGAATTAAATTCAACAAATGATAACAAAATCAATTAAACTTCTAACAACTTATCTATCCAAATATTGGCATTTTGTTTTAATTTTCGCTTTGGTTTGTATTTCGCGAATTGAATCTCAAAAGTTACGCTTGTGTAGTATTAAGATCGTTAATCCTGAAAATAAGGGTTTTCTTATAAAAATTTGAGTTTTTTTAGCCATTTCAAGAGCTCGTTGTAATTATCACCAAAATATTCGAGTTTTGCGCGCATATTTTCGTATTTTTCTTTACTTTCAGAAGAATTTTGCATTTTTCCTTTCCTATCAATTTCCGTTTTTGTGCAAATTTGAACTTCATTTTTTTCTGTATTCTTGCTTTTTGAGAGAATATTGACAACTAATGTTCTAATAATAGCTACTGCTCTAGAACATTCGTTTTTTTTGTCCTGAATTTATCTTCTTTCAATGTAACATCTCGTACATGGTTACAAGTTTCAACTGACCAATGATGACGAATAGCGTCAAATAATTCATTGGCTTCTGACAAGTTTTTTGCCTCTTTATTGCTCAAATAATAAGATATTTCCAGAGTTTCTTTCTTAGTTTTCTTGTTTTTAAATTTTCTTGTAACCTTTAGAAGCGTCCGTATTCCACTGTTTTCCCATCTAGGAGCATAGGTTTCATTCTTCACATCAAACAGTTGATACATCCTCGATTCATCACGACCATGCTTGTCATCAAACCCAGATTTCGAATACTGGATTCGTCCTGTGCCTCCTGTTATTGCCATTTTAGCAAATAATTCTTTTTGATTCCCTTTCAATCCAACTATGTAAAAACCTTGATTTACATGTATCGGTTCAAGCGTATTGGGATTAAAATGTAAGGCATCTACAGTTATTTTTTGATTCAAAAAACCATTTTGACGCAAAAAAGTCTGGACAGTTGGCTTTTCGCTCTCTTTTAAACCACCGTAGAATGTCTGACTTACAATTATTTTCGTACTGTGTTCCACTGCCAAAACTATACTCTCGCCGCGTGTATTCCCTTTAATGCAACTACCTCTTAATTCCTTCCCATCCACAGCAAACCAAGATTGTTCTTTTGCCGTGAGCCCATGACCAAAGTATTTAAGTACAAGTTTATTCAAGGCTTGCTCATTTATTTTACTTAAAATATTGGGTAACTGTGCTCGTGAAACAACCCGCAAATAGTCAATACCTATAAATTTACACAATTCTTCTTGATGGTTCAACATGTGCCGATGCAGACTTGATAAATTCCCATCCCGATTACTAAATAATGCTAGGGTAAACCCAAGTAAAACAAAACTTAAATCGTGTCGCTTACCTCGATTATCCCGTAAATCTAATTCTAGGGATGCTTGTAAGTCTGAATAAAATGTCGTTTTTTTGCTCTTGCAAAGTGATAAGGTCATATTTTTTTTATGTTTCGAACCACAAAATTATAAGATTTTATCCTTTGCTGTTTTTTTTATAAGAAAACCCTTT
>JAYVVO010000301.1:0-4572 GCA_043786955.1 Saprospiraceae bacterium | reverse complement strand
GGTATAAATTGCCGACAATTTTTTCGGAAGAGGCAGAAGAGATAAATTTTAAAAACATAAACGCCATCAATTTTACCACTGTCTCACCCGAAAAATCGTTTGGTTTTAACGCCGATATAAATTATAAAACGCATTTTGGAAATGAAATTTTCTTCAACTCAAACCTGATGTTTTTTACAACTACTATTCAAAACCCTATTATACTTACGACAAACAAGAATTATTTTGATTTTACAAACGCCAATGGTAATATCCTATCGCGTGGGTTTGAAACCAATGCCAAACTACGCATCGAAAAATTGTCATTTTTTCTTGGCTATACTTTTATTGATGCAGAACGAAATTTTAATAATAGCAGCGCATTGAATCCTTTAACGCCACGCCATCGCATCAATGGCAATATCATGTATGAAATTGAAAATAGTTTTCGATTGGCTTACGAGATTTTCTTTACAGGTTCTCAAAATTTAAATAGTGGTGAGCAAGTGCGTAATTATTGGGTGATGGGCATTTCAGCAGAAAAAAAGTTCGCGCATTTTAGTATTTTCGCCAATGCAGAAAATTTTTTGGATATCCGACAATCGCGCTGGGAATCGTTGTATAGTGGCAGTTTGCAATCACCTAATTTCAGAGAAATTTATACACCCGTTGAAGGTGCAATTTTTAATGGCGGAGTTAGGTTTGTTCTTTCGCGATAAATTTTCAAACAGACTTCTCGGACTTTCGTAGAACAAACTTAATCTCCGAAAGTCCGAGAAGTCTGTGGGAAAATTCTTAGAAGAAAAATAATTCAATATGAACAAACAAAACTATTTTCAGATATTCGCGAAGCCTATCATTTTTGTAGGTGTGCTACTGCTTGTGGCGGGTGTGTATTTTTATTCTGAAATGCAAACCAATTTGTTTCCGGAAGTTATTTTTCCGCGCATATCGCTCATCGTTGATGCAGGTCAGCAGCCGATTGACCGCATGATGATCACGGTGACGAAACCAATTGAAAGCGCGGTAAAAAAAGTCAAAGGCGTTAAAGTTGTAAAAAGCAGTACGAGTCGTGGTTCTTGTATGATTGACATTTTTTTTGATTGGTCAACCGATGTGTACAACGCTAAAACGCAAGTCGAAAGTAGAATCAATGAAATAAAAAACTTTTTACCGCCAGGTGTTACCGTTGCTGCCGAAGCGATGAATCAATCCACATTTCCTGTCTATGGTTTTACTTTGGAAAGCAAAAAATTCGGACTCGTGGCGTTGCGGGATAAAGCAAATTTGATTGTTCGCCCTGCGTTTTCGCAAGTGAATGGTATTTCAAACGTTGTGGTGCGCGGCGGAAAAAATAAAGAATTCGTCATCACCCCCAATCCAATAAAAATGGCGGAAATCGGCATTACGCCGAGTGCGATTGTCGCTGTTTTCAATAATATTAATACTGTTACATCGAATGGAAATATTGAAGATTACAACCGTTTGTATCTTTCGCTCACTGATACGCGCTTTTTCGATATTGACGCTTTAGAAAACACGATTGTAAAAAATAACGGAACTCGCTTAGTGCGTTTGAAAGAAATTGCCAAAATAGAACCCAAAGAACAAGTCGAATTTGTTATCGTAAATGCCAACGGAAACGATGCGGTTTTAATTGATCTCATCAAACAACCGGGTATAAACCTGATTGATTTTTCAAAAGAATGCGAACAAAAAGCGCTCGACATTCAGAAACAATTACCCGAAGGCATCATTATAAAACCTTACTACAATCAATCCGCTTTTGTGGATGACAGTATCAGTAGCGTTATAAAAACAATTTACGAAGGTTTGTTTTTGGCAATTTTGGTAATGATTGTTTTTTTGCGCTCGTGGCGCGCGAGTTTGGTGGTTATGCTTACCATTCCAGTCACGCTGTGTTTTACTTTTTTGGTTTTGCATTTGGTTGGCATCAGTATTAATATTATGTCGCTCGGTGCTATTGCGGCTTCAATTGGATTAATTATAGATGATGCGATAGTTATTATTGAACAGATTTACCGCAAACACGAAGACGAACCCGATAAAAATCGTTTCGATGTAGTCAAAGAAGCCATACACGATTTATTTCCTGCAATGGTTGGCTCATCTCTTGCGACAATCGTTATCCACTTTCCGTTTAGATTGATGACAGGTTTGGCAGGTAGTTTTTTTCGAGAACTTTCCGACACGATGCAACTCACTATGGTGACATCATTTTTAGTTACGTGGTTATTGTTGCCTGTGCTCCATATTCTGATTGGATTTAAAGCTCCGAAAAAATCGCACAAAAAAACGGAAGATCAGAGTTTAAAAAATTTGCGTTGGCTCACTTGGTTTTTCAATAAACCTATTTTTGCAATTGGTTTAATCATTGTATTGGGTGTGAGTGCGTATTTCTGTTTTAATAAATTACAAACAGGTTTTTTACCCGACCTCGACGAAGGGACAATAGTTTTAGATTATTTCACACCGCCAGGTACATCTTTGCGCGAAACAGACCGCATTTTGCGCGAAGCGGAAAAAATTATTATCGCGAATCCCGACGTAGAAACATACAGTCGCCGAACAGGTATTAGTATGTCGTTCACAACTGTACCGCAAAATTATGGTGACTATTCTATTCAACTCAAAAAAAATCGCGTAAAAAAAACAACAGATGTTATTAACGATTTGCGTACCGATATTTCATCCACGCTGCCTGTTCTCACCATCGAATTTGGTCAACGCATAGCAGATTTACTCGGCGATTTAATGTCAACACCTCAACCGATTGAAGTAAAGTTTTTCGGAGATGATTACACACTGCTTCAAAACATTTCAAAAAAGGCGCAAGATATCCTCGGCGGTATTAAAGGCGTTACCGACATTAATAATGGTTTGCGTATTGCGGGTCCGAACATTGTTTTCGTGCCGAACCAAGAATTATTAAATCAATATAAACTCACGCTCACAGATTTTCAATCGCAACTCGCAGCCTATTCAAGTGGGGTAGTGTTGGGTATAAATGCAAATTTACCCGTGCCTTCACCCGCGCAAGCAGCTATGACTTCTGGAATTCAAATCGGACAATTGCAAGACGGCGAACAAATGCGCACTATTAGTATGCGCTTTGCCGATTTACAAAATAACGACGTAGAGCACATCAAACGACAACTTATTTTTTTACCAGACGGTACAACGCGACCAATTTCTTTTTTCAGCGCAGTGAAAGTTGAGCCAGGCGAAAACGAACAACGGCGCGAAAATTTAAAATCGTGCGTAGTGCTCACTGCCCGATTAGACAATCGCGATTTGGGTGGCGCGATTACAGAAATTCAACAAAAACTTAAAACTAATTTAGCTCTGCCGAAAGGATATTCCATCGCTTACGGTGGCGCATATTCCGAGCAGCAACAATCGTTCAAAGAATTACTCCTCATTCTGATGATGGCATCGTTGTTTGTTTTTGGCGTGTTCATGTTCTTGTTCAAAGAGTTTTTGCTCTCGTTCGTGTTGCTTTTTATTTCTGTCATGGGCATCACAGGTTCTATCATCGCGCTCTATCTCACCAACATTCCGCTCAACGTGAGCAGCTACACTGGCATTATTATGATTGTCGGCGTTCTTGCAGAAAATGCGATTTTCACAGTCAATCAATTTCGATTTAATCTCGCGCAAAGTAACAATGTTGATGAATCCATTAAATACGCCATCGCGCTGCGTCTTCGACCCAAATTAATGACAGCGATTGGTGCTATTTTAGCGTTGTTACCACTCGCACTCGGTCATGGCATCGGTGCACAAATGCAACAACCGCTTGCTATTGCAGTCATCGGTGGTTTTTGCGCTGGTTTGCCGATGCTGCTTTTGGTGTTTCCGAGTTTGTTGGAAATTATTTACAAGAGAAGGAAAGTGTAGAATCAAAAACTATTTTAAAATTTGAATTTATTTATTTGAATTTGTTAAAAAATTTACTGTATGGCAAATAATGCTGTTGCATATCCCAATCCGTTAGCAGTTTTAGACCCACCTAAAAAAGAGCCACGCCTTTATACATTGGCGGAATATTTGCGCAAAGAAGAAAACTCAAAAGACTTACACGAATACTATGACGGACAAATAATTAAACTCCCTACGGCTAAAGGACCACACAATATTATTGTACACAATTTAGGCTTCTTTCTTGAAACCGCATTTATTGAGAAATCAAAAGACTTTACCATTTTTGGAAGTCAGCAACTGGTTTACTCTAAAAGTTTAAATATTGGGCTTTACCCCGATATTTTAGTAGTGGCTGAAGAACCTGCCTATTTTGATGCAGGACAAAACTTTTTGATTAATCCCATTTTGATTATCGAAGTGCTTTCTCGCAGTGCCCGCAAGTATGATTTAACCGATAAGTTTTCAATTTATAAATCTATTCCTTCGCTTAAAGAATACGTTACCATTGATACAAAAAAAAGTTTTATCCGAACCAATTTTAGAGAAGAATCAGATTTATGGCGCGAAAAAGAATATTCTAACTTAAATGACTCTATCGTTTTTAAATCTGTTGGTTGCGAAATTGCGATGGATAGAATTTATTGGAAG
>JAYVVO010000300.1:0-4576 GCA_043786955.1 Saprospiraceae bacterium | reverse complement strand
CCTGGTTTATATTTTATGCGCATTCAATCAAGCGTGGTAAAATTTGTTAAGGAGTAAACACTGATTACGCAAATTACACAGATTGCTCGGATGTATAGATTGCAGGGATTTTACAAATTACACAGATTAGAACACTAACTATGACCTTCATTGAAAAAATAAAATCAGTCTATCGTTTTGTATCTCCCAAATTTCAGAGCGTACATCTCGAGTATAAAGTAAAAGTTAAACCGCGTTTTGGTCACGGTTTGCCTGCACATAGTTTATTGAATGCTATTATTGAAAAAAACAGAGCAGTTTATGAAGAAAATTTGAAATCATTTTTAAATTATTCTTCGCAGTTAAAAACCATTCAAGATGGTTCGGTTGAAAAAAACGAAAACAATCCAACATGGAACAATGGACATTTACCAGGTTTAGATATTGTAGGCATTTACGGAATGATTGCACAATTTAAACCGAAAAATTATATTGAAATTGGTTCTGGCAACTCCACCAAAGTAGCGCGCAAAGCAATTATTGAACAAAATTTGCACACCAAAATAACTTCTATTGATCCGTTTCCGAGAGCTAACATAGATCATTTAGCAGACCGCGTGATACGAAAACCTTTAGAAAATTTAACGGATTTAAATTTCATTATTGAAGAACTCAACGCGAACGATATTTTATTCATTGATAATTCGCACCGAAGTTTTGCTAATTCGGATGTCACCGTTTGTTTTTTAGAACTCCTACCCTATTTAAAAAAAGGTGTTATCGTGCACGTGCACGATGTTTATTTACCTTACGATTATCCACAATTTATGTGTGATAGATTTTATAACGAGCAATATATGTTGGCAGCATTTATTTTAGCCAATCCCGAAAAATACAATCCCATTCTTCCAAACTATTTTATTTCTGAAGACGCAGTGCTCTCCCAAGTAGTTGCACCCATTTTTGAAAACGCCAACACGACAAAAATTGAACGGCATGGTGGTTCGTTTTGGTTGCGCATAAATGATTAATATTACGCAAGGTGCAGCGCACCTTCCTGCTTAACGTCAGTAAATAATTAAACTGTGGAATTTTATAGCAGTCAATCACTTAAATTTTTTAAATTTAAAATACGGATTTTTCAAATCAATAAATTTTGCAAGAATCAGTAATAATTGTGTAAGGTTAAAACCTAATAAGTAATAGATTTTTGCATCCAATTAGTATCCACTAATTTTTCAAACATTTATCTATTTACTCCTAAACACAAACACTGTGCAAACTAATTCCGCTTCTGTACCAAAAACCTTTTTACTTTTTTGTTTAATGGCTTCTCTATTTTCGTGCAATAACACACCAGCACCAAAAACAGCAGAAAAAATGGCAAATGACAGTATCGTAAAAGAAAACAAAGAAGTAACCCTAAAACCTACAATGCCTGCGCCCGATTGGGGAAAATCAATTAAACCTGAAATGCAGGTGGTCATTGAAAAACTCATGTCTTTGAACGGTAAACCTATCGAAACTTTAACCGCTAAAGAAGCGCGCATGCAGCCAACACCTGCCGATGCAGTTGTTGCTGTTATGCACGACAACAATATGACGATGCCGCCCGCATTATGCGATACAATAGGAAAAGATATTCCAGTAACAAATGGCATAACGCACGTGCGTATTTATACACCCAAACAAGGTTCAGCACCTTTTCCAGTTATAGTATATTACCACGGTGGTGGTTGGGTGATTGCGGATATTAATGTTTACGGTAGTAGTGCGCAAGGTTTGTGCGAACAAGTGGGTGCCATTGTCGTTTCGGTTGAATACCCAAAAGCTCCTGAACATAAATTTCCTGCCGCACATAATGTAAGTTTCGATGCTTATAAATGGGTTTTGAAAAATGCAAATACTTTCAATGGTGATTCATCGAGAATTGCATTAGTAGGTGAAAGTGCTGGCGGAAATTTAGCGGCGAATGTGAGCATAATGGCGCGCGATAAAAAAATAAAAATGCCCTTATATCAAGTGTTAGTTTATCCAATAGCTAATAACGATATGATGGCTCAAAGTTACGTAAATTATGGCGGTGCAAAACCACTCAATAAACCAATGATGGAATGGTTTGTGAAAAATACTTTTAACACCATGTCGCAAAGTGCCGACCCAAGAATAAGTTTAGTTAAAGCAAATTTAGCAGGTTTAGAAAAAACTTTAATCATTGGTGCAGAAATTGATCCGCTTCAATCAGAAGGTAAACTATTGAGCGATAAACTAAAAGACGCAAAGGTAAATACCGATTACGAACTATACACGGGCGTAACACACGAATTTTTTGGCATGGCCGCCGTTGTGCCACAAGCTAAAGAGGCACAAATGTTGGCTGCTAAAAAATTGAAAGCCGCATTCGGTATGTAATTACTAATCTCGAAAAATATTTTGTAGAGACGCAAAATTTTGCGTCTCTACTATTTACAATATATATCGCGTCTCTACTCACAATAAAATTTATCCTTTTGCCAATTCAGAGGATTGGTTTCAATATAATCGTTTATACGTTGGTATTCTTTTTCGTCTCGAATGATGCGATCGTGAAAACGGGTTTGCCAACCAAATTCAGTTTTATTTAGATTAGCCATACGTGTAACAGCCGATTTAAAGGATCGAAGAACAGTTGGAATTGCACCTGCATCAGGCGATATTTTCGACATAAATTCGCGTTTTTCATATATGGTCGTTTTCGCAGGTAGAGACGTTGCATGCAACGTCTCAGGAATCGGCAAAATCTCCATAGTCGGCAAAATCGGCAACGTCTCACGAATTGAAGACGTCTCAGAAATCGGTAATATCTCACGAATTGAAGACGTCTCAGGAATCGGCAATATCTCCCGAATTGAAGACGTTGCAGAAATCGGCAACGTCTCACGAATTGAAGACGTCTCAGGAATCGGCAACGTCTCACGAATTAAAGACATCTCAGGAATCGGCAACGTCTCACGAATTGAAGACGTTGCAGGAATCGGCAACGTCTCACGAATTGAAGACGTTGCATGCAACGTCTCTACAGCGTTTTCGGGTTTTTGAATAATGACAATACCATGCACATGGTTCGGCATGACAATAAATGCACCCAATTGAACGAATGGAAAATGTTGCGGAATTTCGAACCAACACTTTGTGGCGAAACTACCAATATCTGACAACTCTATATTCTGGTTTTTAATCTTACCAAAATAATGCTGGCGATTTGCCGTGCAGATAGTTATGAAATAGGAGGCATTATCAGCATAATTCCACCATTGCGCACGCGCAGACGGAACGCGGTATTTATTTAAGTATAATTCGGTCATCGTGTGTTCGTTTTCTCGCAACAAACATAAAAACAAATCACAAACTATACCATCCCAAAATGACATTTAATTTATTCGATTTCGTTTCGGTAGAGACGTTGCATGCAACGTCTCACTCACACGCAAGGCGTTTCACACGCAAGGCGTTTCACACGTAAGGCGTTTCACACGCAACGTTTCACACGCAACGTTTCTATCGCAACGTTTCACACGCAACGTTTCACACGCAACGTTTCTATCGCAACGTTTCTATCGCAACGTTTCTATCGCACACATCCACGCAGGTTAGGCGGTTTTGTAATTTGTTTTTATTTTTTGAGACGTTGCATGCAACGTCTCTACTTCCCGATACAAAAATTTCTAAAAATGGAATCCAATAAATCGTCGGTATTTACTGTACCGGTTATTTCGCCGAGGTAAAAAAGGGCTTGACGAATATCGAGTGCGATAAAATCGGTGGTAGTGTTGTTGCTTAATCCTGCGAGCGCAGCGTTGAGTGCTATGTTCGTATTGTGTAACGCTTGGTAATGTCGCGCATTGGAAACAACGATATTTTCGGCGCTGTGTTTTTGGTGAATGGTTTGGTTGTAAAGCGCGTTTTTAAAATCGGTGAGTGCGTGTGAATCGTGCGCATTATTTTTGGCAGAAAGCAGCGTGAAATTTATTTTTTTCAGATGAAGCGCGCCGGTAATTATTTTTAAATGATTTTCTTTTTCAGAAGTGTTTATTAAATCAATTTTATTGAGCACAACGTGCGCTTGCATTTTTGGATTTTGCAAAACGCTGAGAGAATGTAAATCGGTTTCAATGTTTTCAATATTCTGCGTGGATGCATCAACCACATAAATTATTATGGATGCTGTTTCTGCTTTTTCAAACGTTTTTTTTATACCGAGTGCTTCAATTTTGTCCGTTGCTTCGCGAATACCTGCAGTGTCAATCAATCGAAAAATTACGCCATTAATGACGAGTTCCTCTTCAATCGTATCGCGCGTAGTGCCCGGAATTTCACTCACAATAGCGCGCTCTTCATTCAGAAGTGCATTGAGTAATGTAGATTTTCCCGCGTTCGGTCTTCCTGCAATAACTGTTACAACGCCTTGCTTCAAAACATTACCGAGTTTAAAACTCGCTTCGAGTTGCAACACTTCACGCTGCGTTTTCTGAAGCAGTGCCCGCAATTCACCGCGATTGGCGAACTCTACATCTTCTTCCGAAAAATCGAGTTCGAGTTCTAACAGCGACGCAAAACG
>JAYVVO010000299.1:0-12540 GCA_043786955.1 Saprospiraceae bacterium | reverse complement strand
ATTGCATAAATCTAAAATTATTCGGCACGTTAAAGCCGCGCGTATTGGGCACTTTAAATGTAAGGCTTGAAGTTAACATTTGAACACCTTTCAAATTTTCTAAAGCATCGTAGAAACTACTACTCGCCGTTTGTTTGATGGCATTTATACTTAATTTTTCGATTGTAACAGGCGATTTTAAAATACTCTCTTCAATTTTAGAAGCTGAAACAACAACTTCGTTAACTAAAATATTCTGAGTTTTAAGTTCAATGGCTAAATTAGTTTGAGCGTTTAAAACTTCTAATGTTCGAATATCAAATCCAATACTCCTGAACTCAACAGAAAGTGGAAACTTTGATCTTGTTTTAATCAGAAATTTTCCATCCGTATCGGTTACTGTTTCTGAATTTGTTCCAATAATTTTTACAGTAGCACCTGGAATGGGTTCTTTCTTTTCATCTGTAATGGTGCCAATTAAAGAAGAAACTTCATTCTGCGCACTAACAATTGAAACAGAAATTTGGCACAAAAAAATAATTAAGAAGTAAACAAATTTATTTTGTTTTGTAATAAATTTCATAGTCATTAAAAATTTTAAAGGCGATTTTAATATTAATGCTAAGTAGAAATAAACTTGGAGGAAGAAATTTAAAACACTTTTTTATAAATTTTATAAAATTTTATTTCTCGAGGCTTCCCTATTTTTAATGATAAGCCTATGAGATTTAACCTATTACTCAGATTGATAAGAGGTAATACAGAAAATTGCGATTGATAAATTATTTTAGAAAACAACTTTAGACAACACTTTCAGGCTCCAGATAATTATCATTATTCCTACGCCTACAAACATCCATTTGGTTGGTAATCTGCCAGCTAATCTCGCTGCAATCGGAGCGGCTACAACGCCACCAATAATTAAACCCATTATAATATGCCAATGCGAAATACCAATGGTTGAAAAAAAAGTGACCGCGCTCGCAAATGTTACAAAAAATTTCGTCAAATTGTCCGTTCCAATCACGTAGTTCGGAGATCTTCCTTTTGAAATAAGCGTTGAAGTTACGAGTGGACCCCAACCACCGCCACCGAAAGAATCTAAAAATCCACCCGTGAGTGCTAACCAACCCACATTTTTAACCTTTTGCTTTTGTGCATTTTTCTTAATGAAAGCACTCTTCAAAATTTTAAATCCCATATAAATTCCGTAAATTGCCAGAACAGGTTTTATCCATCCAGCATATTTTTCACCAAAAAAAACTAAAAATAATGCACCGACGATTGCACCAATTACGCCAGGTAATAACATCACTTTAAAAAGTTTTTTGTTGACGTTTCCAAATTTGTAATGACTAAAACCTGAAACGCCACTCGAGAACATTTCGGCAGTGTGAATACTGGAACTCGCCGTTGCTTGCGGTATGCCGAGCGACATCAAAAATAATTGAGATGTTATACCATATCCCATTCCTAAAAAACTTCCAATAAATTGCGCACCAAAACCAACTAACACATATTGATAGAAAGCGGGTTCAAGTTTGAGTGCGGCATTTTTTAATTCTGTGGTAGAAAAAAAAGCTAAAAGAATATTAGCAATCAACGATAAACCAAATAATCCTAAAATAATATAAGCACGTGCGCGCCAGTTTGTTTTATAATGGATGTCAAGCGCCGATTTGAAAGGCTTGTCAATGGCAAAGCGGTAACCAAAAATCGAAAATCTCAAAACTGCCGTTGAGGATATTTCAAAGTTATTAATTCTTGGCAAAGCATCTTTACCAACGCTTGCTTTATTAACCCTCGGACCTTTGTGTGAACTTACTTGTTCCATAATTCGTTGATTGTTGTTCGTTGTTAGTTGTTCGTTTAATTGTGTTGTCAACCGAACAACTAACAACGAACAACTATCAACTAAATTAAGAAATCATTCCAGCAGCGACTGTATTACAAGAATTTTCATTAATTAAAATAAAAGAACCTGTAGATTTATTTTTTATATACGCATCGAATACCAAAGGTTTCGCCGTTTTTATGCGCACTTTAACGATGTCATTCAGTCGTGCTTCCTTTGTGTCTAATTGCTCCAACGTAGAAATATCTCGCTTATATTCGATCTCTTTAACAATCGCTTTAACTCTATTCGCACCATTTTGAAGCAAAAATTTAGCGCCTTCGTGTAAATTATGTTTTTCATCAAACCAACACAACGTCGCCTCTATTTCGTTTGATATGTTCGGTGTAGAGACGTTGCATGCAACGTCTCTACTACCGATTAACACAATTGAATCGCCACGCGAAATATCTATATTATCCGTCAAATGCAAAACCACAGCTTGACCAGTAAAAGCCGAGGGAAGATCTTTTAAATTCTCCTCAATACGCGCAATAGTAGATTCGATTCCAGAAGGTTGAACGATAATTTTATCGCCCACATTGTAAACGCCGCTTTGAATTTCGCCGGCATAACCGCGATAGTCGTGGTATTCATCATCTTTCGGTCGGATAACATATTGCACCTGAAAGCGCGGTGCTATCAAAATTTCTGTTGTGGAAACCTCAACGTCTTCTAAATGTTCTAAAAGCGTTTTGCCAGTATAGAAAAGCATATTTCCCGTTCTATCCACCACGTTATCACCATGAAAAGCCGAAATAGGAATATATGTCACGTCTTTTAAACCTAATTCAGTGGCTAAAACTGCGTAATCTTCACAAATTTTTTCAAAAACGGAAGGTCTGTAAGCTACTAAATCCATTTTATTAATGGCTACAACTATTTTCGGAATGCCTAAAAGCGAAGCAATTAAAGAATGTCTGCGCGTTTGTTCAATCACACCTTTGCGCGCATCAATCAAAACAATTGCTAAATCAACATTGCTCGCGCCAGTCACCATGTTGCGCGTGTATTGCACGTGCCCGGGTGCATCGGCAACGATGAATTTGCGTTTAGACGTTGTAAAATATTTGTAAGCAACATCAATCGTGATGCCTTGCTCGCGTTCAGCACGCAAACCATCCGTCAACAGAGATAAATCTATTTCACCATTGTCCTTATTCTTTGTTTGACGCTCAATCGCATTTAGAATATCGAGCGATACGGCATGACTATCATACAATAATCTGCCAATTAATGTGCTTTTGCCATCATCAACACTTCCGCACGTTATAAATCGTAGTAAATCCATAATTTTAGTTGACAGTTGACAGTTGACAGTTGACAGTTTGAGAGCGATTTACATCTGCCAACTGTCAACTAACAACGAACAACGAATTAGAAATATCCATTCTTTTTTCTATCTTCCATACCTGCTTCCGAAATTAAATCGTCCATGCGCGTTGCGCCGCGTTCAGAAATTTTGGCATCGGTAATATCTTGAATAATATCATCAATAGAATTTGTTTCGCTTTCTACAGCAGCAGTGCAAGTCGCATCGCCAACGGTGCGATAGCGCACGCGTTTATTCACAATAATATCTTTTTCGTCTAAATGAATGTGTGGCGTAACAGCTAAAAGTTGACCGCTTTCAGTGACGACACAATCGCGTTGATGCGAAAAATAAATATTGGGGAGTGCAATATTTTCGCGCTTGATGTAATTCCAAATATCTAATTCTGTCCAGTTTGAAATTGGAAAGCAACGCATATTTTCGCCTTTGTGAATTTTTCCGTTGTAAATATTCCAAAGTTCTGGTCTTTGTTTTTTCGGATCCCATTGTCCAAATTCATCGCGGTGACTGAAAATGCGCTCTTTAGCACGGGCTTTTTCTTCGTCGCGTCGTGCGCCACCGATACAAGCATCAAATTCAAATTCTTCAATCACATCCAACAAAGCATACGTTTGTAATGCGTTGCGGCTTGGAAATTTGCCTTTAGCATCTTGCAAATGGTGTTTCTTTATGGAATCTGTCACTTTACGCACGATTAATTTTTCACTAATTTGATTCGCTAATTCGTCTCTAAAGTCTAAAACTTCTTGAAAATTATGTCCAGTATCAATATGCACCAACGGAAAAGGAAATTTTCCTGGGCGAAATGCTTTCAAAGCCAAATAGACGAGTGTAATCGAATCTTTACCGCCCGAAAACAAAAGTGCAGGGCGTTCAAATTGTCCAGCGACTTCGCGTAAAATATAAATTGCTTCTGCTTCAAGTTTACTTAAATAATCCATAATTCGTTGATAGTTTTTAGTTGCACGTTGTAGTTTGGTTGTAATTTGATAATTTGTGATTACTCGCAAACTATCAACCAACAACAATCAACCAGCAACTAAATTTGAGTGTAATCCACATTCTTTTTTTGAGGCGTCTTCCCACCACCAGCGACCAGCGCGAAAATCCTCGCCTTCCCTCACCGCGCGAGTACATGGTGCGCAACCGATAGAAACAAATCTGTGATCATGCAGTGGGTTGTAAGGAATACTTTTTTCTGAAACATACTCTTTTACTTCTTCAAAGCTCCAATCGAATAACGGATGAAACTTTACTAAATCATGCGCAGCATCGAACTCCAAATTATTCATGTCTGTTCTGTTTGCCGATTGCTCGGCGCGAATTCCAGTTACCCAGATTTTTTGGTTTTTTAGGGCGCGATTTAATGGTTCAACTTTCCTGATGTGACAACATTCTTTTCTGTTTTCAATCGAATCGTAAAAACTATTTGGTCCTTTTTTTTGTAGTAATGTTTCAACTGATTGCGTGTTCGGAAAATAAACGTCAATGTGTTTTAAATAATGCATTTGTGTTTTGTTCCAGGTGGAATACGTTTCTTGAAATTGTCTTCCCGTATCGAGCGTAAAAACTTTAATGGGCAAATTGTTTGAAAAGATAAAATCGGTAATGACTTGATCTTCCATGCCAAAACTTGTTGAAAAGACGATTTGGTTTTCAAATTTTTGAGAAAGAATTTTTAGCGATTCTAAAATACTTTTTCTGCTTACCAACGATTCTATCTCTCTCAAATTATTCATCGAGCAATTTAAATTAAAGTTTACAACATCAATTGTAGTGCAAATGTATTGCCAATTCTATTTGCAAATGAAATTTATTTTCATAAAAAAAAATGTAATTTTCTAATAGCAAATTTAAAATTGAAAAATTAGATTAAATTTAACTTAATAGTTTTGGAAAATTAAATAAAAAAATTTAGTTTTGTTTTTAGAAATTGTATAATTTCATCACTCGCACTTAGATTATGGCTTACGCATTTATTCCTTATTCATTAAAGCAAGATTATCAATGCTACACTTCGGAAGATTTTGCCGTGTGGCGTTTACTGTTTGAACGACAGATGAAAATTTTACCGCCTATTGCATCCAAAAATTATTTGGCAGGAATCGAAAAAGTTGGATTTACAGCCGATAAAATTCCAAATTATGAAGAAACAAATAAACTTTTAGAAAAACTGACAGGTTGGCACATTCATGTTGTACCAGGTCATATTGAAAACAAACCTTTTTTTGAGTTAATGCGCGCCAAAAATTTTTGCGCTTCCACATGGCTGCGTAAACGCGATCAACTGGATTATTTACAAGAGCCTGATATGTTTCACGATACGTTTGGTCACGTGCCGATGCTATCAAATAAAAATGTTTGTCATTTTTTGGAAGAACTCGGGCGCATTGCGCTGCGTTTTCTTGATGACGCGTTGTGTATTGAGTGCATTTCGCGTTTGTATTGGTACACGATTGAGTTTGGTTTAATTAAAGAAGATAACGCGTTGAAAATTTATGGGGCGGGAATTCTTTCTTCCTCAGGTGAAAGCGAGTACAGTGTGCGCAGCGAAACACCAAAACGTTTACGGTTTAATGTTGAAACAATTATTAATACACCTTTTAAAATTGATGCCTTCCAAGAAACATATTTTGTGCTCGAAAACTATGAGCAACTTTTTAATTCGGTTAGAGAAATCGAGCTTTGTTTGGAAAATATTTATTCACTTCAACAAAGTTAAACCTATCCAATATACATTTCGCCATTTAAAATAATGTTGAGGTGCGTTGCAACTCTATAAACATTGATTTAATTTTTCTACAAAGGTTTTTAGGCGCTCTGCGCATTGTTTATTAGAGGCGCAGCGCGCCTAAACCTTTGTAGACCACAAATTAAATAGAAATTTAGGTGTAACGCACCTAAACATATAAATTACCTAATTTTTTGTATTGTGTGACATAGTTGATTAAAGCGGCTGAATTTTTTTTCGTAAACAAGAAAATATTTTTTTTTTCGTTCTGATGAAAATTAATTTCGTCAATGTCTAATAAAATAATTTTCGTTTTTTTTATTTCTTTTTCATTCAGCCATGCTTTTGCTCAAACCCCTGACCTAACGCTGCATAATACGCGCGCCGAGTATGAACAAAATTATAAATACCGCATAACCCAAAAATATTTAGCGGGTGTTTATATTCCCATTGATTTACCCGACGCTTTCACAGAATTAAATAGATTAACAGATTCGAGTTCGCGCAAAATTTTTATGCAATTGAACGAATACCAAGCGGAGCATAAATTATTTTTTAGTTTAACGCGGTGGATTTGCACGAATTGGGGATTGTATGAAGGTTCGCGCATCGGTCAGTATTTGCGCGAGGCAGGTTTATCTTATCCGGAAGATCAAGCTACCGCAATTGTAATATGCTGGCACAGAAGTTTGAATAAAGACCCTATTGCTTTTAAAATTTTGCGCGATAAACTCGTCGAAAAACGCCACTCTGAATTTGAAGCGCTACAAAAAAATAAAAAAACCAAAGAAATAATTGTTCCTGCCAATAATTCACCTGTTGCGAAAAAGAATTAAATTGGGTTAATAATAAGAACTAAAGAATTAATAAGTTCTGCGGATTGATAGGCTAATGTTAAGTTTTTTTATTTATGATTATTTAACATTTCAATTTTAGGATTTTCAGATAAAAGTTTTAATTTGCGTTAAATTTTAGGACACAAATTACAACACACACATGGAAATCATTATTCGCCCGCTTATTGCTTCCGATTGGCAGTCTGTATCGGATATTTACCAACAAGGAATTGATACAGGTTATGCCACTTTTCAACCACAAATCCCTACTTGGGAAGAATGGGACACAAGTCGTTATCAACATTGCAGATTTGTTGCTGCCACCGCGCATTCCGATATTGTTTTAGGTTGGATTGCTATTGCGCCATTTTCGCCACGCAAAGTTTACGAGGGTGTTGCTATACATAGTGTCTATGTAAGTAACGAAGCACGGGGTTTAGGTATTGGAAAAATACTTTTGAAGCATTTGATTATTGAAAGTGAAAAATACAATATCTGGACTTTACAAGCTGATATTTTAGGTGATAATGTTTCGAGCATAAAACTACACGAAAAATGTGGATTTAGATTAGCTGGTTTCAGAGAAAAACTCGGTAACCTTAACGGAAAATGGACGGACATACGTTTATACGAATGGCGTAGTAAAGCAGTCGGTATTATTGCAAATGAAGAGAGCAACAGAATGAATGCAGACTATTTTCAACTATTGGTCTAAAAAACTTTTGCATCGTTATTGCCTTTCAAACAAATTGGTAATCAAACTTGGATGAAGTATGAGCGTGAATAAAAAACCAAAAATGGCACCCGAAATGTGTGCATCGTGACCAATATTATCAGGAATATTTCTGCTGGCGTATTGCTCGTAAGCTAAATACAAAACGCCAAAAATTACGGCTGGCATGGGAATAACTAAAAAAACGCCGAGCATACTCCAAGGGCTGAACAAAATAAAAGAAAATAAAGTCGCCGAAACTGCGCCAGATGCACCGATAGCGATATAATTTTTGTTGTCTCTTTGTTTAAAGTAGGACGGTATGTTGGCGATGACGATGGCTGAAAGGTACATCACTAAAAATAATAGACTTCCTAAACGCTCTTCAACGAGTGTTCCGAACTGCCACAATACAATCATGTTGATTGACAAATGCAATAAATTAGCGTGAACAAAACCTGAAGTCACAAAACGCCAATACTCCTTTGTGCGCGATTCAATGTACGGTATGTGTGCTAATTTGTTAAAATATACGTCGCTATTGAAGCAAACGTATGAAACAATGCAGTTAATAATTACTATCGCTATGGTAACGGTCATTTTTAATTTAATTACGAATTACTGATTACGGATTGACGCTTTTCTCGATCGAGCGTAATTCGTAATTGAGTTTTACTCAATCAATAAAATTGTTTGTGCGCTGGTGCCATCTTTATCAAAATATACGGAATATTTTCCAGTGTGTAAATATAATTTTTTATTATCGGCGAGTTCTAAATCTTTTATTTTTTCTGCGCCCTCTTTCAAATTTGAATTTAAATGCTTCAAGTACTTTTCTTTAGACGCAGCACCGTATGTTAAATCGTAAGGAATATAATTAATCCCAGGTTTTAACGTAATAATTTTTTCTTCCAAAACAATATCTTTATCCGCACGAACAGACATTTTTGTTGTACCACCTTTTTGAGAATAGATAACTAAATGTGTCAGTGGTGTATCAATAGACGACCAAGTATCTCGTTTTTTCCCCCAAGCATCATCAAAACTTAATTTAGGTTCATTTAAAACGACTAAATCTTTTGCTAAACCCGATTTTGCTAATTTTTGAATTGGTGTCGCATCACCTACATACAACGAGCGACCATGCGTACCGAGTACAATTTCATTTTTGGTGGACTGAATTACAATATCATGCACAGGAACAGCCGGAACACCTTTGCCGAGCGGCATAAAATTTTCACCACTATTTATAGAAACATACGCTCCATGATCGGTGCCGACGTAAATAATATTTCCGTTTGTTGGATCTTCTTTGACGACATTTAATGGTTCAGCATTCGGTAAATCTGTGCCGATGCGCTGCCACGTTTCGCCATTATTTTTTGAAACATATAAATATGACTCAAAATTATCCCAACGATATCCGCTCAATGCAACATAAACGGTAGTTTTATTAAATGCTGATGCTTGTATGCGACTAATCCATAAATTTTTTGGCAAACCTGCCGAGATATTTTTCCAACTCACACCACCATCGGGTGAGAATTGAACATTGCCATCGTCGGTTCCTAAATATAAAACACCAAACTTCATCGGTGATTCGTGAATTGCCGTAATTGTTCCGTAAGGTACGTTTCCTTTTATGCCACCATTGGTTAAATCGGGACTAATTGCTTCGAAATTCGCACCTTGATTGAGCGAGCGATATAATTTGTTCGCACCAAAATACAGTACATCTTGATTGTGTTTTGAAAGCAAAATCGGCGATTGCCAATTAAAACGCAAAGGTTTTTCACCCAAAACGTGCTTTGGTGTTATGTATTTTGGTCTTCCTTCCGCCGTTGTTTTTCCGCGATAATACTGCCCAAACTGATAACCTGTATAAAAAGTTGCGTTATCGCGCGTATCAACTTGCACCTGCATACCATCGCCTCCCATAATTGATTTAAAAGCATTATGTCCCGTTTCTTGCCAAGTCGTACTCACATCGCTCTGCGACGAACCAAACCAAACGCCGTTATCTTGCAATCCGCCATAAACGTTGTACGGTTCTTTATTATCAGTCGTGATATGATAAAATTGACCCACTGCAGGCGTGTTGCATTTATACCAATCCGAACCATCGTTATAAGAAATATTCAAACCGCCATCGTTGCCATACATAATATGTCCCGATTTATTCGGATCAACCCAAACCACATGACCATCCCAATGCACATTGTCGCCCGTAATATTTTTCCAAGTTTTGCCGCTGTCGTCCGATTTAATTAATCGCGTACCGATAAGATATATTTTTTCTGGATGATTTGGATCAACTTGAAGCGTAGCGAAATAATAACCGTATGTGGAAAATAGATCTTTTAAATCTGTTTTGTGCGTGCGTTGAAAACTTGTTCCTTCATCGCTGCTCGAAAAAACTTCTGCTTGCACAATTGCTTGATTAGAAAAACCATCGTCGTTGTTATCCACAAAATCGTACAGCGTCGAAACACTTATGCTATCGCTTTTAAGTTTTTCAAAAATTTCGTCACTTGTGTTTGTAAATCCGTTTTTCTTTAAAAAGGATGATACCTCTTTTTTATCGAGTTTTAAAAAATCTTCTTTCGATAGCGTTTTAAGTTTTTCTTTAGTCAGAATCGGCTCATCTTTTTTATCCGTTTTAGGTTTTTCTGTCTGATTATCCAATGTGCAATACAGCAGTGTTTTATTATTGGGCAAATACGCCAACGCTAAACCAATTCTTCCAATGCCCACACCTTGCGGAAATCCAGATTTTTCCGTGCTCATTAAATTCCAAGTCTCACCACCGTCAACCGATTTATAAATACCCGACGATTTACCATTGCCTTCAAAATTCCATGCGCGCCGCACACGATTCCAAAGTGCAGCGTATAAAATATTGGTATTATTTTTATCGCAGACCAAATCCACTGCACCCGTGTTTTCATCCACGAAAAGCGTTTGCTTCCATGTTTTACCACCATCTGATGTTTTGAAAACGCCGCGTTCTTTATTCGGTGAGTATAAATGTCCGAGTGCTGCCACCCAAACTGTATTGGAATCAGTCGGATGCAAAACAACTCTACCGATGTGTTGCGTTTCAGTCAAACCCATATTTTGCCAATGCGCGCCGTTATCCGAACTTTTGTAAATTCCATCGCCTGCATAACTCGAACGACTCGCGTTAACTTCACCCGAACCCAACCAAATAGTATTGGTTTTATAATTCACAGCAATATCACCAACCGTTATCACCGATTCGTTTTCAAAAATGGGCGTGAAATGCGCACCATTCGATTTTGTTTCAAACAATCCACCCGTTGCATACGCCACATAAAAATGGCTCGCATCATTCGGATCAACATCAATATCAACCACGCGACCACCTTGCACCGTCGGTCCAATACTTTTAAAAGGAATTTCGTTAAAAACAGATTTCTCTTTGAGCTGCTGCCGTTGCGTAAAACTTTTCTCGCGCAATTCTGCACTCGTTGATTGCACCGGATTTACAAATGCCGCTTGTGCGAAAATAATTTTAGAAAAAATAATGAAAACGGAAAGCAATACAAATTTTTTCATGAGCGATGACTATCATTTTTGAATTGAGTTGTAAAAATAGGAATTATTTTGGGTTTCTAAGCAATTTATTATAAATATCTTACTGAGCTTAAAATTAATTGAAACACGGATTACAATAATATTAAGTCAATAGATTTTGAAACTCTAAGAAAAAAGAATTACTATTGGTGAGGATTATGGAGTAGGTATTTGACCTCTAAACCTTAATTAAATCTATTTTTATAAAACAACTATTATTTTTAAACAATTTCTTGAAATATAAAAAGAAACCATTACTTTTGTATCAATATTTTTGTTTTGTAAAAATTTCTTTTCATTCCTTAAATTAAAAATAATGATTGATGAAACTAAATACATTTGGATCTCTAATTACTAAATCCATGAAGAAGCAAAGCTAGACATAAATGATTTTTTAGAAAAAATAAATTGTATAGAGGGTTTGAGAGTTGCCTCATGGTTTAGATTTACACTTTTCCCAACTGATAAAATGGAGTATGATACTAATTTAGAATTATGGGATTATATTAATAAAAATAGAAATGCTCTAAATGAAAAAAATAAGTTTTACTGTATCCAATTTCCTAAAAATATTTACTACTTCCTAAAGCATACTAAAAAATCTGATATAATGAAACCGATTATTATCGGGTTGGCTGGTCATTACATTTTAGAGCCTTCTAAAAGAAAAATATTGGAAAAGCAAATCTATAAACCGATATTTAATCAAGTTTTAGAAGTTGTAAATAAATACTTCAGCGATTATTTAAATTTAGATTTTAAGACATCTTATGATGATGATGGTGAAGAAACAAATGAAAGCGAAATTGCTACTCAATCCTTCAGAGATAAATTTCATGAAGTTTATGGTAAATATGCTAAAAACTCCATTATGTATCAATTGGTTAATCCTTACGACAATATTGAAAAATACAATTTAGCTTCATTCGAGGATGACTTTGACATTAAATTAAATCACGCATTTATGACTTACATAGATTGGGATAGTATTGTCATAAATGGGGAAAAAGATAGTTTGGATAGAAGTGAATCAAAAAAAGAACCGCTAATGCGTTGGAGAAATGACATACTTCGGCATCACAAAAATTTGGATTTACAGAAATTTTATGAGCGGGTTTAAAACCTATGTGCAATTCATATTCGTATTGCTCTCTTACTTTCGTGCCGTGTACACCGATGTGTTTATCTTTCATTTCATTGAGTGTAAAGGCTTCCATTTTTTTATTTTCCAGTTCTATTTAAAAATATCATTCACCGAAATAACAAACTCTGGCAAAACAGGTGCGGTGGAAAATTATTAGGCTTATTAAACCAATATTATTATTGAGAGAAGATTTAGCACCAAGTTGCAACCATTTTTTATAATTTTCAAACTGTTTTGTTCTTACAACACAGCCATTAACCCACTCATAGAGGTAACCATCTTCACGCCACAAATAGCGATTTTTAAATTGCTCC
>JAYVVO010000298.1:0-12567 GCA_043786955.1 Saprospiraceae bacterium | reverse complement strand
ACTCTCATTAAGTGGATGTACTTATTTAAAAAAAATCAAGTTGAAAAAGCTTTATTTTCCATTTCTGATTTTTATTTTTACATCATTGAATGTAAAAGCTACGCCTGTATCCGTATGCGACGATTCAACTAAATTAATTGCTTACGTTTTTCTTTCCGAAACCTGCCCAATGAGCCAAAGCTATGTATCGGTTTTAAATAATATTCAGGAGGCTTATAAAGATAAAGGCGTTGAAATTGTTGGTGTTTTTCCAAATTTTTACACGACCGATTCAAGCATTGTAGTATTCGTAAAAGAATTTAGCGCGCAATTTAAAGTGCAACGCGACAGTAGTTTTGTGTTCACAAATTTATTCAACGCGCACATCACGCCAGAAATTTTTTTAGTGGAGGCAACCCACAAAAATGTTTTGTACAGTGGTTCGATAGACAATGCGTATTTTAGAGCAGGTAAACGACGCGGTAAAACGAGCGCGAACTATTTAATTGATGCTATTGAAGAAGTGTTAATGAACCAAAAAATTCACACACAACGTGTAGAGCCTTTTGGTTGTTTGATTGTAAAAGACTAATTTTGGTCAAGTTATTTTCTCGACACATCCTATTATCAAATTTTACGATGAAAAAAAATATTTTACTCATCCTTAGTTTAGCAGTTAACTGTATTTGCTCGGCTCAAACACCAACTTGGTCGAAAGATATTGCGCCAATAATTTATGCAACTTGCACAAAATGCCATAGAACGGGCGGCATTGCGCCTTTTACTTTACAAAGTTATAACGATGCCTATAATAATCGCTACGGCATTCAATCTAATACCGCTTCAGGTTATATGCCACCTTGGTCGCCCGATTCGCATTATACATCGCTCGCTAACGAACGCATTTTAACGGATGTTCAAAAAAAAGCGATTAGCGATTGGGTAACAAGTGGCGCGCCTTCTGGCGATCTCACAAAAGCACCGCCTGCGCCAACATATTCAGGCATCGGAGAAATTGCTACACCTGATTTAGTACTTACTATTCCACCATACAACGTCAACACTTCAACCGATTTATATCGCTGTTTTGCCATTCCATCAAATTTATTAAACGATCAATTTGTTACAGACATTGAAGTTATTCCAGGTAATCGGCGCGTTGTGCATCACGTTTTAGCGTATCAAGATACAACGCAAAAACTTTTACAAAATAATGGAAAGGATGGTCAGCCAGGTTATACAAATTTTGGTGGAACGGGATCGAATCAGTCAAAATTAATTTTTGGGTGGGTGCCAGGACAAGGTAAGATGTCATTTCCGAAAGGGTTGGGCGTGAAATTGAAAAAAAATGCTGTCGTAGTTTTACAAGTACATTATCCGGGTGGAACAAATAATCAAACCGATAGTACGCGCATCGTTTTTAAATATGCTGCCGCTGGTACAAGTTCAACGTTGCGCGAATTAAGTACCGATCCGATTTTAAATCATTATACAAACATCAACACGCCGTTGAGCGTGCCAGCCAACACAAAAAAGTCTTTTGTTGAGTCGCAATTTATTCCTGTTGATGTTACGGGGCTTTCTGTTGCACCACATATGCATTTGGTGGGAAGAAATTTTAAAGTATACGCGTTATTACCAAGTGGCGACACGATGCGATTGATAAACGTTCCGAACTGGGATTTTCATTGGCAGGGTTCGTATCAGTTTAAAAACGCGATTAAAATTCCAGCTGGAACAACTTTGCGCGCTGAAGCGACCTACGATAACACAACTAATAATCCCGCGAATCCAAATTCACCGCCTAAAAATGTAACGCTCGGTGAAAACACAACTGACGAAATGATGTTGGTTTATTTTCAATATATGCTCTATAAACCAGGCGATGAAAATATTGTGATAGATTCTGCGCGCTTTACGCCAACAACAGATATTGCAACGCGCGAAAAGTTGCCACTTTTATGCTATCCGAATCCAGCACGCGCAGCTTTTAATTTACAATTTAATGTTGCTGCAACCGATTACTTCAACGTCGATATTTTTAATCTTCAGGGCGATTTAGTCCGATTGATAAAAAAGAATGAACGCTTCGAGGTCGGCGCACACAATATAGAAATTTCTACGTCCGATTTACCTTCGGGTACCTATTGGGTGCGCGTGGCGAGCGATGGTGCGTACGGTTTGGAAAAATTAATACGTGTGGAGTAATTTTTTTACTTTTTTATGACACAGTTCATTCAACTTGTTTAGAAACGTTCTAAAATTTTCGGCTTAAAAAATTAACTTTGTGGCTCAATCTTAAAAATTAGCCAGTCACAATATGTTTTTACATCATTTTGGACGACCGTTAGCTAAAGCTGGTTTCCCTTTTTATTTCAAAAAAATTTTTATCATCGGCGATACAAGCTCGTGGCGCGATAAACCGACTTTAATTTGTGCCAATCATCCGACTGGTTTTTTTGAACCTATTATTATCGGTACGGCACTTGATTTTATTGATTTCAGATACATCACGCGTGGCGATTCGTTCCAGAAACCTATTTATAATTGGATGTTGCGCAGCATGGGTTTAGTGCCGATTTTCAGACAAAGCGACGGATTCGAGAAACTAAAAAAGAATACCGAGTTACTGCCCGAATTTTCTAAACTGCTGTCCGAAAAAGAAAAAATTATTGTTTTTGCCGAAGGCAGTTGCAAAACTTTGCGCCAAATTCGACCATTGCAAAAAGGATTGGCGCGCATCGGCTTTGATGCTATTAAGGATTATGGCACAGCCGACATTCAGATTGTGCCGATTTGTTGCACCTATACCGACCCACACGAAAAACGATCTGAAGCATACATCAACATTGGCGCGCCGATTCCGCTGAGTGATTACGTGGCAGCGCATGCCGAAAATCCTGCGATTACAATAAGCAATTTAACGCGCGATTTGCGTTTGGTGATGCGCAAACTCATCGTTAATATTGACGTTGAAGCACGCGAAGGGCTGGCGCAAAATTTTATTAATCTGTACGTTAATACCTTTCCGACAAAAACTTTACCCGTCTATGATTTCCGAAAAACGCGCCGATTTAGTGCGCTGCAAGAAATTGGACAACACGTTAACGATTTTTCAGAAGACGAAACAACGCATTGGCAAAAACAAACCGACGCTTATTTTACAAAATTGAAAACTTTAGGTTTAGACGATAAAATAATTGCCGTACCGATGCAATGGAATTTTTCTGCGCGATTAAATTTGTTTTTGGGTTACATTCCGTATCTTATCGGTAAATACATTCATAAACCGATTATGGATTACGGCGATAAATATCAAGCGAAAGTAAAACGGTTAGAGTTTAAAGGTCCGTTATATGCCGTTTTAATGCTTGGTTTGGGCGTGGGTTTATATCTGACGCTCTTAATTTTAAGTTTATTCACGCACCTCAAGTTTTTAATCGGTCTCGCCATTCTCATGCCGTTCATCGGTTTTTATGCATTGCAATACAATGAGCTGCGAAACAAGTACCTTCAAAAAAAAGTTTTAGATACACTTTCGCCAGAGGTGATTTCAGCTTTACGCACGGAACGCGCAGAGCTTTTAAAAGTTGTATTTAGGTAACCGCGTAATTCCACCAAATTTTCAAAAATTATTTCCAATAATTTAAATTTAGTTTTTGCTATACTTTAATCAAACCTGCCAACCATTCTCGCTCGGCGCAAAGTTTTGCCGTTTTTATATTTTCTACAATTTTTGCGCGCTCTGTTTTTGTTTTTATATCGCTATTGAGTACGGCTTCTAAAAATTTAAAAAAATTGGTGTAAGCCTCTTTACCATAACTCATATCTTTTTGACGGTGCAAATACACTTTCGATGTTTCTATGTGCGATTGCAACGCTTTAAACTCTTTGAGTTCGTAATAAACACGCGCAAGAACGCGGCGCGCATCTAAATTTATATTGGCTTCTTTTGAATTGACTTTTGAAAGTAAACTCATCGCTTTAGTATGATCTCCTTTTCTAAAATAAAAAAAACCTAAATTAAATTGAAAAATATCTTCGCGATCTTTGGCTGGCAGAAAAGATTTGTAAGTATTTAGAAAATTTTCCGCAAAATCGAAATCATTAATTTTAAGAGCGAGCATATTTATGTTTCGATAATTGTATTGTGAAATACTTCCCTCATCAAATAAAATTTTAGTTTTTAAACCTTCTTGATATAAAGTTAAAGCCTCTCTTATAAATTCAATCTCGCCATAATTTTGCTTTCTAATGCAATAATTGATAGCACTTAAATAAAAATCTTTTATTTCTTCGAGTTCAAATAATTCCGACTGATTAAAAATTATTTTCTTTAATTCTAAAAAAGCATTTTGAGCAGATTCGCTTTTCATTTCACCTTCAGAAAAAATATAACTGTACAAATGTGAAGCTACTGAGGGCTCTCCTAAATGTTTGCGAGCAACATCCCCGATAAATTCTAAAAGTGGCAGCCTGTATTCTTTTTTAGAAATACTTTTATGCGAAATAGTGATGCAGGCTAATTTAAGAATTTCCGACATGGTATAAAAATGAAAATCATCAATCATTTCTTGAATTTCAAAATCATCGTCGCGTTTTTTCCATTGCTTTAAATCAAACTCAGAGTATTTAATTTTAAATTTTAAATAATGATACTCCGCATTGCGCAATTTTTGTTTTTCTAATAATTGATTCGCCTCTGAAAGCGTTTTTTCAGTAAATTTTTCTGCACCACGTTTTTTTAAAGCTTCGACTAAAATTAGTTTTTTCTCAATCTCTTTGTTTTCAAATTCTGTTACGGTTAAAAACTTATTTATCAATTGTGTCAGCGCCGACATGATAAAGTACATCGCATCAACGTTATACTTTTGGTTTGGGTAAACGGCATCAAATACTTTTTCTTTGGCTAATTTGAGTGGCTCTGTATCGGCGAATTTTTCGAGATAATCGAAAAGTAGAACTACATCTTCGCGCTGATTGTAAAATGGGGAGCGGACAAATTTTTTTAATCCTTTTTTATCTGAGGGTGTTAAAAATTTAAAGAGTTCGAGAAGAGAGGAATTTAACATAGCTGTTGTGAATTATTTCTTAAACATTGAGTTCCAAAACCTTTATTTCTACATTATTAGTTAATCAAGCGTTAATTGAAAGAATAAAAGTATCAACAATCAAGTATCAACCCTTATAAAAATTAATTTTATTTTCAGAAAAAATACTGCAAAGTGTTGAAAATCAATTTTAATGTACAAATATACGATTTAAGTTTCAGAAAAAATGTAATTTTTATGCTCAATATCTATTCGCACATTTGTATCATGAAAGTAAATACAATACATTCATTGATGGTTAAGAAATTCGTTCTCTTCGTTTGGGTTATGCTACCCGTTGTAAGTTTGAGCGCGCAAGGCTGGTTAAAAAATTTTGGAACACGTTCTGAAAATTTAAATATCCAGACAATTGAGCAAACTAACGACGGTGGGTACTTTCAATGCGGCTACTTGTTTGCCAATGGAAGTACCCAGCTCTACCTTTCTAAACTCGACGCAGAGGGCATCATAATAGCACAAAATAAAATTTTAACACCGGCTCTTATCAACGTGAATGACGGTGTACACATGGTAGCTGCAGCAGATGGTAGCTTCTTTATCAATTACGCGACCGATACAACTAATAGCAATAATAATAACATAAACTTACTTAGAGTCAATCAGAAATGCCAAATTTTATGGTCAAAAAAATTCAGTGCGGGTTCAAAAAAATTAGCACGCGTTGCCGACCTAAAACTTCTTTCTGATAATACTTTAGCATCGCTCATTACGGTTAAAACAACTTTCAGTGATAGCGTAGCCATCTTAAAAACCACACAACAGGGCGATAGTCTCTGGTTTAAAGCACTTACACCGATAACAAACCGATTGGCAACGTCGCTCGTTGAGCGTGTCGCTGATAAAGCATTATTTTTTTCGACGAAGGTTAATGGGGCGAGCGACAACGCTCGCCTCTATAAAACCGATGCGCAAGGTAATTTTATTTCGAGCAGTGTCATTGGTGCAACAACCGATTCTTTACCAGTAAAAACAGTGAATGATTTAAAATTTTTGAGCGATGGTAACTTGGTTTGCTTGGGTTCAAATTTTGTAAAAATTGATACTGCAGGAAAAATAATTTGGAATGCTAAATTAGAATTGGCAAACTATCCAAATAGTTTTGTAATCAATAAAAACGGCAGCTTTTCTATATTGGCTACAATTGCGACCGTTAAAAATGCACCAATTGTTCCAAACGTTGATTTAATAAGTGTTGATGCAAGTGGTAATACGCTTTCTAAAAAACTTATCAGACTCTTTAACGTCAATGATGCAAGCGCTTATAGTTTGTTTTATAGTTTGAAAAACACAGCTGATGGCGGTGTCATTTTTTCTGGACAAGACGGAATATCGAGTGGCGCAGTTGGTCAGGTAGTTAAAATTAATGCCGATAACGTACTTTACACCAATTTGGTAACAGGTCGCGTTTTTCTTGATTACAACAAAAATTGCAATTTAGATGCACTCGAGCCTAATTTTTCAAACGCTGTTATTGAGTTTGCAAAACAAGGCAGTCAAAATACTATTATCAGAACGCGCCCTGATGCTCAAGGTAACTACATAGTCAGTTTAGATGCGGGCAGTTATAAAATTAACGTCAATCCACTATCCAATAATTATGTAGGTTGCTCGAGTTCGGTCGCTTTTAATCAAGATTTTAACGCCGACAACAGCGGACTAACAGAAGTAAGATATTTAGGTGCAAAACCTGTTTTCACAGCACCACAAATTCAAGTTTCTGTCAGCAGTGCAGGTTTGGTAAAATGTACGCCAACAACTTATTCGGTAAGTTATTGCAATGTCGGTTCGCAAAATGCTTTGAACGCCTCGATCAGTATTACTTTAGATTCTCTATTGAAATTCAATAGTTCTGTTCTACCTTATACAAAAAACAAACGCACTTATAATTTCGCGATTGGTAATATTGGCGCCGGTGCTTGCGGTAGTTTTAGTTTCATAGCAACTTCTGCTTGTGGCGATTCAACTAAACTCGGACAAGTTTTATCTATTCGCGCACACGCTTACCCTGATACTTTCTCAAAAACCAATACATCCAGTGCTTATATTAACGTTGACGGCAAATGCGACGCTGATTCTGTACGTTTTATTATTTCTAACTCGGGAAGAACAGCGACAGGACCAAAAAATGGAGTAATAATAGTTGATGATGTAATTTTCCTTCGCCTTGCGCCAAGTGTTGATACTTCTCAAAAAATTAATTACAGTTTTCCTAAAAATGGAAAAACGTATCGCGCTGTAGTAGATCAAATGGTGAATGTTAATAGCTTATCTACGCAACCAACGGCTTTTGTAGAAGGTTGTGGAACGGATGCAACGGGTAGTTTTACAACTGGTTTTGTAAATCAGTTTCCTGAAGATGATGCAGACTTTTTTTTAGATCAAGACAATGCGGTTTTGCGCGATAAAATAAGTTTGAACTTAGAAGCTATGCCGCAAGGTTACGGCGTAAAGCACTACATCAAAAACAGTGATGGCATTGAGTATATCATTCGTTACAAAAATCCTGTTTTTGGATTGAAAGATACTGCAACGAATGTACTTATTCGCGACACACTTTCCACTTTTTTAAACGTAAATGCCATTGAACTCGGTGCGAGCAGCAACACTTATCGCGCAGACGTTTTCGGTGAAAATATTTTAAAGATATTTGTTGATACTATAAAATCAACAGATAGAGAATGGGGTTTTGTGAAATTCCGCATTCAGCCCAAAACCAATATACCTTCGGGTACAATTATTTTTAACACTGCTTACATAAATGATGTAAGCAGCAACTTCACAGCATCGAATGCAGTTTTTCATACCATCGGTTCAGATTATATCGTAACAGCCTTAGTTGATGTAGTTGAACCGAATCAAAAAGCTTCTGTCAAAGTGTATCCTAATCCATTTATTGATTACGCTACTTTTGTTTTGAGCGATGCCGATTTTAGTGTGAATGAAGAAAAGATTTTTGAAGTTTACAATCTGGCTGGTCAATTAGTGAACAGCAGCCGTTTCACTGGAAATGAATATACGTTTCAGAGAAACAATTTAACAGACGACATATACATATTTAAAATAAATTCCCATGACCTTAAAAAAATTGCTTCTGGTAAACTGCTTATTTCAAAATAATCAGCGAAGAACGAAGAATTTAGTATAAAGGTTTTAAAAGCGTAAGAGTGGCTGCAACTAAAATTGCAGCCACTCTTTTTTTTACGATTTTTCTGATTGCACTTTTATTTATAAACAGATATTGTTTTCGGAACTTATGTTCTTCCTCCTATTCATTATTCACCGATTTAGAATGATTGCCTGAAAAAAAAATAAAAGCAACTCTAACCTAACTCTGTTTTACAGGAGTTCATAATTTTACTAAAAATAGCGAGCAATTCACCAATATTATTGAGATAATTTTTTTACAATAACTTCCCATGTAAAATTGTAGTAGCTACGGCAAAATAAATAATAATACCCGTCACGTCAACGAGTGTTGCAACAAAGGGCGCGGAAGAAGTTGCAGGATCGAGTCCGAAACCTTTGAGAATAAACGGCACCATCGAACCCGAAAGTGTTCCCCACAAAACGATGCCGACGAGTGAAAAACCAATTGTAAGCGCAACGTAAAACCAATAGATACCGTGATCGTAAAGTCCTGTGAGTTGCCAAACTGTGATACGCGTAAATCCGATGACACCTAAAATACTACCGAGCATTAAGCCAGAAAATATTTCTTTGCGCATCACATACCACCAATCGGAAAGTTTTAATTCTTTGATTGCCATAGCGCGAATAATAAGCGTTGCCGCTTGCGAACCCGAATTACCCCCACTCGAAATAATAAGCGGAATAAATAAATTCAGAACGGCAGCGCGCTCTAACGTGCTTTCAAAATAACCCATTGCTGTCGCTGTGAGCATTTCACTTAAAAATAAAATTACGAGCCATGTCGCGCGTTTTTGCACCATCACGAACAACGACGTATCAACATACGGCAAATCGAGCGCTTCTAATCCACCAAATTTTTGAATATCTTCAGTGTCGCGTTGCTCAATGATATCTAGCATATCATCAACAGTTACGATGCCGACCAAAACCCCGTGATCGCTCACAACGGGTAAGGCTGATCGGTCGTATTTACCAAAAATTTTAATCGCGTCTTCAGAATTCATCGAACCTTTTAAACACAAGTACGCTGAATCCATCAATGACTCGATGTGTTCTTCGGGTTGTGCCAGTAAAACTTTGCCAATGTGAATATCGTCAATTAAAACTTGATTGTCGTCTATAACATAAACGTAGTTGAGCGTATCTGCTTTTTTTCCGTGCGCTCTAATATGTGCCAAGGTGTAATCACACGTCCAATTTTTTTTGACTTGGATATAATACGGTGTCATTAATCGCCCGACACTATTTTCGGGATAACCAATAAGATTAAGCGCGACTTTGCGTTGGTCTTCGTTTAAAAGATTAATTACATCTTTGATGAGCAAATCAGGAAATTCTTCGAATAAAGCTGTTCGATCATCGGGTGCCATTTCATTTAAAATAGAACCTAATTCATCGCTTCCAATATTTTTTAAAACGGTTTCTTGCGTCGAAGTATCTAAGTAGGAAAAAACGGTTGTTTTCAGATTAGGCGGGAGCATTAGAAAAGCAATCGCTTGATCACTGTCTTTCAATTCGCCGATAGTTTCAGCGATATCGCTTGGGTGCTGCAAAAGCATTTCTTCTCTACTCAACCCTGGCTTTACCATTTTTACATCAAATTTCTATTCGTTTTAAATTTTTGCAAATATAGAGAATAATGGTTGATGGTCAATGGTTATTTGAATAATGGCGAATGATTAATCATTGACCACTGACCATTAACCATTAATAATTATTTTACTTTTTTCCTAATGGTGCAACCAATGGCACGCGTAAAATTTGGTTCAGGGTTTTTCCCAGCTTGAATAGCAGCGATGGCATTTTCGGCATATTTTTCAGTAATGCTTTCACCTTCCATATCATTATCAATAGAACCGATATATCGAACAGTATTTGTTTTATCTACGATAAAAACGTGAGGTGTGCGCGTTGCGCCAAATTGCGGATATACTTTTTGTCCTTCATCAATCAGGTATTTAAAACCATAGCTTTTTTCTTTAGCGCGCACTTGCATCGCTTCAAAACTGTCTTCGGAATTATTAATTGGGTCGTTCGGATTTATTGCAACAACGGGAAAACCTTGTGGAGCAAATTTTTTGTCTAATTCAATAACGCGCTGCTCATACTTTTGCGCTACCGGACAACTGTTGCAAGTGAATACGATGATTACACCAGATGTTCCCATCACATCTTTGAGAGTATATTTTTTGCCATCAACGTTTTTAAGTTCAAAACTCTGAACTTTATCGCCAACAGCATAACCTGGAATAAAATTTTTGAAGGGAATAAAAGCTAAAACAGCCAACGAGAATAAAAGAGATTTCATGATAATTTATTTAATTTTGAAAAAAGATGTTGATTAGTTGGTTTTACTATAAATTAAACAATAACGCTTAAATTTGTGTTTAAGTATTGGTTTTATATTAAGAATCACCTATGATGGATATTGAACAACTGCTTTCGAGAGCAATTAATAACGAATTTTTAAGCGTTGAAGAGGGGGTTTTTTTGTTTGAAAATGCACCCACAACGGCATTGATGTTTGCTGCAAATGTTATGCGGCACCAACGTGTGCCAGGCAATAAAGTAACTTGGATTATTGATAGAAACGCGAACACAACCAATGTGTGTTTGGCAAATTGTAAATTCTGTAATTTCTATCGCCGACCAGGTCATGGCGAAGCATACATAACGTCTATTGAAAGTTATAAAACTAAAATTGACGAAACGTTTGAGTTTGGTGGCGAGCAATTGCTTTTGCAAGGCGGTCATCATCCGGATTTAGGTTTGGCGTATTACGTTGATCTTTTTAAAAATCTCAAACAACTTTATCCGACGCTGAAACTTCATGCTTTAGGACCACCAGAAATTGCGCACATCACGCAGTTAGAAAATTCCACACACTACGACGTCTTAAAAAGTTTAAAAGAAGCGGGTTTAGATTCTTTACCTGGTGCAGGTGCAGAAATTTTGGATGATCGCGTTAGAAGATTGATTTCGAAAGGAAAATGCGGTGCGGAAGAATGGTTAGAAGTGATGCGTCAAGCACATAAATTGGATTTAACGACTTCGGCGACGATGATGTTCGGACACATAGAAACCAATAAAGAGCGATTTGAACATTTGGTAAAAATTCGCTCTGTTCAAGCCGAAAAACTCGAAGGTGCAAAAGGTTTTTTAGCATTCATTCCTTGGCCCTTTATGGATGAAGGCACACTTTTGAAAAAATTGAAACGCGCGCGCAATACTGTTTCGAGCGATGAGTATATTCGCATGATTGCCATGAGTCGTATTATGCTGCCGAATGTGATTAATATTCAAGCATCGTGGTTGACAGTTGGTAAAAATATTGCCCAAGTGTGTTTACACGCTGGCGCAAACGATTTTGGTTCAATCATGATTGAAGAGAATGTTGTGTCCGCAGCAGGTGCAGGTTTTCGTTTCACCGCTGACGGTATTCAAAAAGCAATTGAAGAAGCGGGATTTACGCCACAATTGCGCAATCAGCAATACGAATATCGTGCGATACCCAAAAATATTAAACAGCAAGAATTAAATCGCGAATTAATGACGGTGGATTAATTATTTATGATGAGAAATTCGTGCTCTTTTGTTTCGGTAGTCCTACTGCTCACGGTTTGTGCTTGTGCAGTCAATAAACAGGTTTCAATTAAAAATAAACTTCCGCTAATCGGTACTTGGCAACTTTTAGTAGGTACACTCATCGAAAAAAATGATACTACCGTTACGCAATACACAAAAGGCACGCGTTTCATAAAAATTATAAACCCCACCCATTTTGCTTTCATTCAGCATGATTTAACTAAAGGTAAAAAAGCAGATTCTACCTACGTTTCGGGTGGCGGAAAATACACGCTTCGCGATAATATTTATACCGAACATTTAGAATTTTGTTCTTCTCGAGAATGGGAAGGAAATGATTTTACTTTTACCGTTTCTATCAGCAACGATACACTCATTCAAAAAGGTATAGAAAAAATTGAGAGTAAAGGCATAAACCGATTGAATATTGAAAAATATGTGCGCGTGAAAGAGTAAATTTATTTCTTCTATTAAAAAACAATCAATTAAATAACATGAAAAAATATACATTTTTATTTCTCTGCGCGATTATTTTCGGTTGTAATAATGTGCAATTGGATGTTGCTTCTGAAAAAAATAAAATCAACATCACTTTAGACGCGTGGCATAAAGCCGCAGCAGAAGCTAAATTCGATAATTATTTTAGTTATTTTACAGACGATGCCGTTTTTATCGGCACTGATGCGACTGAAAACTGGAACAAAAAAGCGTTCGCTGCTTGGTCAAAACCTTATTTCGATAA
>JAYVVO010000297.1:0-1504 GCA_043786955.1 Saprospiraceae bacterium | reverse complement strand
AACGAATGACGCGCACACCTTGCGTGGCTCTTCCGAGAATAGGAATATTTTCAAGTCCCATTCGAATCGTGATACCAGCTTTAGTCGTAATCATTAATTCGTTTGATGAAAGCGCACTTTTTATCGCCACTACCCTACCCGTTTTCTCAGTAACATTTAAAGTTGCAACACCTTTACCACCGCGATTAGTGATACGATATTCTTCCACCTTCGAGCGTTTACCATAACCGTTTTCAGAAACTATAAGCACAGTTGCCTCGTTATCAATTTTTTCCAACACAATCATACCGACTACAGCATCTGCACCGTCTTCATCAAGTTCCATTCCAATCACGCCTTCCGTGCTTCTACCCGTTGGTCTCACTTTATCAGCATTGAAACGAATCGAACGTCCATTTCTGTTCGCCATCATAATTTCTGCTTGCGCACCAACTAACTTAGCTTCGAGTAATTGATCTCCTTCGCGAATATTTATCGCCGTGATACCACCTTGGCGTGGGCGCGAAAATTGTTCAACGAGTGTTTTTTTGACGATACCATTTCTCGTACAAAAAATGATACAGTTATTATTTATAAATTCTGGATCGCTGATTGATTTTACTTTCACAAACGCGCGCACTTTGTCGTCGCTCGGCATAGAAAGTATGTTCTGAATCACGCGACCGCTTGAAGTTTTTGAGCCTTCTGGAATTTCAAATCCGCGCAACCAAAAACATTTACCTTTTTCAGAAAAGAAAAGCAAATAATCGTGTGAGTTAACGACGAACATTTGTTCAACAAAATCTTCATCGCGCGTTTTTGCACCACGCGCGCCACGTCCACCGCGACCTTGTGCTCTAAACTCTGAAACTGCTGTGCGTTTAATGTAGCCGAGATGCGAAATAGTAATCACTAAATCCTCCACTTCAATGAGATCTTCATCTAAAATCTGTCCTTCAGAAATAACGATATTCGTGCGTCTATCATCACCAAAACGATCTCTAATTTCTGCAAGTTCCGTTTTAATAATCGTACGACGTATTTCTTCACTTTCTAAAATAGCATTCAAATTTGCGATGACTTTTTTCAGTTCGTCGTAATCATTTTTAATTTTATCGCGCTCTAAACCAGTCAAACGTTGCAAACGCATTTCAAGAATGGCTTTCGCTTGAATCTCGCTCAAAGAATAAGATGTATTAAATACTCCGTCTTCCATCACTCCAATCGTTTCAGCCACCTCGGGAGAAAGTGTATAAACATTGGCACTCAATGCCTCTTGCGCTTCGTCTGGATTTTTTGCAGCGCGAATAATTGTAATGATACGATCTAAATCGTCCAACGCGACGTACAAACCTTCGAGAATGTGTGCGCGCTCTTTGGCTTTGCGCAAATCGAATTGCGTACGACGCACAATAACTTCCAATCTGAATTTAATAAACTCTGTTATTAAATCCTTTAAATTCAGAATCATCGGTCTGCCACCCACCAAAGCCACGTTGTTAACACCAAACGATTTTTGTAATTC
>JAYVVO010000296.1:0-1506 GCA_043786955.1 Saprospiraceae bacterium | reverse complement strand
GATTTTATTTGGAGTTATACCGCACGTATTTCGCCGTATGCTTATAGAGGAAATCCGGGTTGGATGGGTGAGCAACATTTAATGTCAACGACTTACCGCAATGGTGTTGATGCGAAAGACACACCGATTCAAGATGCTGACCATGAAGGTGTAGATTGGGTAACAGCTGGTTTTGATGGTTTGCAACAACCAACAGCTGCTTACAGGTATTTGTTTTCTGCCAACTCTTTGCAAGAAGTGCGCACTGCTAATGTTTTCACTTACGACGATTTGCACCGATTAACAGCACTCAATTATGGTTATGGCACAGGTGGTTCGGGTGTTGGAAACCAGGCATCGCTTTCAAATATGGTTTATAATTATAAAAACCAGTTAGTACAAAAAAATATTGGTTACGCTAACGGAAAATATTTGCAAGGCATTGATTATGGTTACAACAGTCGTGGTTGGTTGACGAGTATTAATGGCGGTAATATTGCTGTTTACAATTCTCCGATTGCAACACAATCAACTATTCTAAAAGGTACAGTTAATAATTTGGCTATTGCACCCTACTTAACTAATTTAGCGAATAATTATGCCGAGCAAACAAAACTCAAAATGGCTGCGCCAACTGCGCCACCACCCACAGCGCACCAAAATATAGACTTATTCACCGAGCGCATTTATTACAACGATGCCGACGGACGATTTGGGGCAGCACAACAAAATAACGGCAATATTCAAGCAGTTGCTTGGCAAGTAGGTGGTAAAGATGCGCAAGGTTATGGATTTACTTACGACGATTTAGACCGTTTAATCAACTCGAACTATTTCGATATTCAGAACACAGTGCCTGGAAGTATTAACGGCAACACTAGTTTTAGTTCTGATAACAAATACCAAGAAACTGTCGCTTATGATGTTCGTGGCAATATCACGAGTTTGCAACGCAACGGATTAATTGGAGGTACTTGGACTGCCACAGGATTTACAGCTGCAACGTACGGTCAGATTGACAATATGACTTACACTTACAATAACCAAAACCAAATTACGAAAATTATTGATGTTGCGAATCTGGGTAAAGGTTTTAAATCGGTCAATAACGCTAATACAACGCAATATACTTATGATGCGAACGGCAATATTACTTCAGACTTGAATAAAGGTATTACTAATATTGCGTACAATTACTTAAATTTGCCACAAGTTATTACTTTTACGGGTAATCGTTCTTTGACTTTCGTTTACAATGCGGATGGTGAAAAACTTGAAAAAATTGTAAACAACAATAGTGTAATCACTACAACGGATTATGTGAATGGTGTTGAATACAAAAACGCCAATATTAACCGCATTGCACACAGTGAGGGCGCAGTTGTTTTGAATGAAAACAACGCGTTACAACACGAATATGTACTAAGGGATCATCTCGGTAATGTGCGCGTTACATTTAGAGATGGTATCAATCTCGGTAATGCGTATGTAGATTGGAGCACATGGACGTATGTTGACCCGAATGCG
>JAYVVO010000295.1:0-1507 GCA_043786955.1 Saprospiraceae bacterium | reverse complement strand
GCAACACGAGTTGCACTTTTACAATTTGATAAAGTATCGCGAACCTCTGCATAGTAGGTTCCGCCTGCCGTTGGTGTGTAATTATTTGTTGATTTGGCTAAAACTATACCACCAATTGTACTACTGTACCAATCAATCACTGACGTTGTTGAAGCATTACTCGGCAATTTGGCACTTAATGTTGGGAGCGTATTGCCATCGCAAACTTTTAAATCACCGTTACTTATAGCTGTTGGTATATTCGGACAATTACAATTTGGTGGAGAAACTTGCGCAGAATCTGAACAGCCAGTTGTATTATCTTTCACGTAAATCGTTACGCTTTTAGACATATCAATACCTGTAATAGTTTTAGTATTCGCATTTACTGTTCCTAAATTGCTTGTTACTGTTGTATTACTCGATGCGGTATAAACGACGTCGTAAAAATTCAAATTACCTTCGCACGTTGCTGACGTAACAGATAATGTTGGTTTTGAATTGATATACGCGTTCACGGATTTAACAACCGAACATCCTGCGGTCGTAGTCGCTTTTATAAAATAAGTACCCGTTAGAGTAATTTTATTCGGCAAATTCAATGGATTTGTAGTTTGTGCATCTTTCCAATAACTCAACGACGCGCCATATAATGTGCTTTCTGATGTTACTGCGGGTGCAGTTAAATCAACACTTTGCGGTGCACACACTGCTGGTTGATCTACTGTGACTAAAATAGGCGTTGAATTTACCGTTACTGTAATGGGTGTTCTGCTGCTCGAACAATTTGTTATTGAATCGTGTGCTTCCGCGTAATAAGTTCCACCTGTTGTTGGTGTATAAGCTGTCGTATTTTTTGCTAAAAGACTACCGTTCGTAGCAGCATCGTACCAATCAATCTCGGTTGAACCAATATTTGAATTGTTCGTAACACGCATCGTTGGAATGGTAGCACCTGAGCAAATACTCGTATCCCCACTTCCTTTTATCGCAGTTGGTGAATTAACAATCGGGCAAGCACAAGTTGGTGCAGGTACCGTTAGTGTTGTATCGCAATACAAGGCTGCTTTGAAAGTAATTTTAACATTCTGACCTTTTGGTACATCCACTACTCTACTACCTAAAACAGTTCCGAAATTAGAAGTTGCAACTGCATTTTGTGGTGTTGCTGTAAAATCAACAATGTACGTTTTCAAATCTGCTGAACATGTTGTCGCATTTATCAAAACTGAAATGGATGAACATGACGGTACATTAATCGTAACAGTCGTACTGCTGCAAACCGTCGTGTTGACTTTATCACATATCTGATACGTCAAAACATCCGTGCCTGAAAAACCAGATGTCGGTGTATAATCCAATGTGCCATCCGGCTTAATCGTCGCCGTGCCGTCGGCAGGTGCTATCAGTAAAGCGCGCATCGAACACATTCGGGCCGTCGACAACGTACCGACTACTGTTGTTGCTAATCCCGACAATGCGATTGGTATGGTGGGCACGACGACTAATATTGCAATATTGACGAACG
>JAYVVO010000294.1:0-1513 GCA_043786955.1 Saprospiraceae bacterium | reverse complement strand
AAAGCACACAGAGCGTGTACGCTGACCACTTACGTCATAACCTATTTTCACAATCTATTTTCCCGTAGATTAAAAAAATTTTGTAAAAACGCAGGTCTTCTGACTGACACCCGATAATTTCTCTTCCCGTTTGCACAGTGAGTTACTACTAAATCATCGTTGATTACTAAAAATCAGTGCTTACAGCTGCGGGTACAGTTCTGGCTTTTACCAGATTCCCTATTATTCTCAGTTAAGAGAACGTTTAAACGCCGCAAATGTAGTTTTAATTAACAATTAAAAATTAAAAAATTAAAAAATAAGGCGTTTTAATTCTGAGTTCTAAGTTTTTAATTTCTTAAAACCTGAAACCTAATCCAAAATAAGTTCTAAAACTATTATCATTCGATGCTTTTGAGACATTAAATATGATTGGTCCCACTGCTGTGCGCATACCAAGCGTTATGCCTCCACTAAAATATTGGGTGTCGAAATTTAACCCTAAAAGATTTGTTGAAGTTGAATTATCGGAGTAAATACCAGTACCCGATAAAAAACTGAGCGCTGGAATTATAAAGAAACTCGAAGAGAGCTGGTATTGAAAAGCCAATTGCGTACTCGCAAAAGTACTATGCGTTGTAGAAACTTCACGATTTCCCCAAAAAGGAATTGTACTCCAATCGGCGCGTTGCGCAATGCCACCTACGCTGAATAAATCGCCGTCGAAATCTAAATTTTGTCTTTCAGAAGTTTTCGGAACTGAACGATAACCGAAATAAACGTGCGGAATAAAAGTTAATTTTTTACTAATTTCTGAAAGGTTGAAAGTTTTTTCGGCATGAATTAATACTTTGAATGTCATTCCTTCTGTATATTGAGTAGCATCTTGATTAACTACAACTTTTTTATAAACGGAATCCACGACATACGTTGAAAAGAAATTTAATCCCACCCGTGCTTGCAGCGAAACCAAAGCCCCAGATTTGGGAAAAACCACATGGTTGAGTGAATTGTGCAAAAATTGTAACCTGAAACCGTGGACACGAAAATCGTATTTCGAGGTGTATGTCGCAGTATCAATAAATGAGACGGATTGCTCAATGCTTTTAAGTTTCGGATTGTATTTGGTGTATTCAAAACCGTAACCTATGCCGACAAAAGTATTTTTACTAATCGTGTAATTCAGCCAAGCTGTCGCATTATAGTAAGAGCGATTGTTTTCTTCTTCAACTTTAGAAGCATAAAACAACGGTTGAGAAATCCTCTCGGCGTAAATATTTGTGTTAATCCAAAATTCAGATCTGCCGAGATTTTTTTGGTAATCTAAACGGAATTTGGGATTTTCGGAAAGATCCATACCTAAAATAAATCTCGAAGACGATAGAAATAAGTTGCGCACCTGAAAAGCAAAATTGATACCCGCACCCAAATCGGAATCGTAATGCAAACCAACTTTGAGCAAAACTTTATTCGCGGGCGCTGCTAAAATATTTAAGTTAAAAGCATTAGAACCAAACGAATCATTCTCTAATTC
>JAYVVO010000293.1:0-1524 GCA_043786955.1 Saprospiraceae bacterium | reverse complement strand
ATTTCAGAAAACCGATTTCATGTCATCTCTATCCTATTCGCGTCTCAAAAAATGAAGTGCTTGGTTTTGAGGCGCTCAATTACGATCAATGGGAAATTTGCTCACCCGCTTGCGCGCTCGGAGCAGAAAAAAAAGTGCGCGTGTATCAGTTTTTAAAAGAGGCACTCGTGCGTAAATACGGCGAAGATTTTTACAACGAACTCGACGCAGCTGCGCAATTTTCTGAAAAATAATTAATTGTAAGGGCATATATTTACGTCCAAAAAAATCATGCTCCTACAAACCGACGCAAATAATATTGATAAAATACTTGCCGAAACTTTAATCTACGCGACAAACTATTTAAATAGTTTAGACGAAAGACACGTCAGCGCAGAAAATACGTGTATAGAAAACGTGAGTCCGAATGACATTGGTTTAGGTGCATCCGAAACTTTGTAAGTTTTTAAAAATAACTTTGAAAAATATATCGTCGCTTCATCGGGTGCGCACTATTGGGGATTTGTAACTGGCGGACAACACCTGCTGCAATTGTTGGCGATTGGTTAACTTCGGTTTTCGATCAGAATACACAGAATACTATCGGCAATGGCGATGTATCGGCGCGCATAGAAGTCCACACTATAAACTTGATGCTTCAGCTTTTTAATTTGCCCGAAAATATTTTTTTCGGTGGATTTGTGACTGGCGCAACCATGTCAAATTTTACAGGTCTCGCCGTTGCGCGTCAATGGATAGGCAAGCAAAGGGGCGGATATTGCGAGAGAAGGCAGATAGCATCACGATTGATTGCCACAAATGGCTCAATACCCCGTATGATAGTGCCGTAATTTTTACGCGCAACGAACACCGTGCATTGCAAACGCAAATATTTCAGAATACGAATGCGCCTTATTTAGGTGCAGTTACGGATGCTATAAACTATTTAAATCTGTTGCCCGAAAATTCGCGCCGATTTTGCGCCTTACCTGCTCGGTTTTCTCTCACTGCGTACGGTCGTTCTGGGTATTCTGAGATTGTCTCGCGTTGTATTGCATTAGCGAACTCATTTACCGAAATGTTAATTAAAACGGAACTATACTTTTTGGTTACTCCTGTCCGTTTAAACGTTGTATGTTTTGCTTTAAAAAATAAATGAACCGATGAATCGTCAAGAAACGCAATCATAGCATCGTTGAGAACAGAGAATAAATTTTTTGTAAAACCCACTTTTTATAATGGTTTTCACTGCTTACGAGCCGCATTTGTTAATTGGTACACTCAACAAAAAAATATCATGGAAGCTATTGGTATACTCGGAAAAAGTTAAAAAATTTGCAAAATCAATTGTTTTTTCAAATACATTTCTATGGACTTAAAATGTATTTGGAAAAAACTTGTTAGTAAGTATTTAAATAACTACATTTGAACTTTATTTGAAAATTGACGTTAGAGTATCATAAGCAAAGCAGATTGTAATATAAATTTAGGTTTAAAGTTAAAGAATAGTTAAATTAAATTTTATAAAGTTACTTTTTATTTATT
>JAYVVO010000292.1:0-12706 GCA_043786955.1 Saprospiraceae bacterium | reverse complement strand
TTGTCAATCGTTCTGTTTTTTGCAACTTCTGTTAATTTAGAAAGCGCTTTCTTAAAATTACTAAATCTTTGAATCCAGCGAATATCTGTTTTGCTCATCTTAATTTTTAATCTTTTAAATTTACGAAAATTATTAAAGTTAAAAAGTTTTTTTTGAAAAATTGCTGCGGTCTCTTCCCTAATACCTTAATTTGTTCGTGTCCGTAAAATTTTAAATTTATTATCGCGTCATTAAAACGAGCGTTTTTTATTTATCCAAAACCGTTTTACACGAAACTTGTTATAATTTATAGATTTTTGAACTAAACACTCGACATGATTCACGCCAGACTTTTACGCACCTTTCTTATTCTATTCAGTTTTATAATTTTAGATTCAGCTTTTTCTCAAACAGCAACGCTTTCGGGATACGTCAAAGATGTCAAGACAGGCGAAACTTTAATAGGTGTAAATGTTTTCACGAAAGATTCTGTATTGCTCGGAGCAACAACTAATACCTACGGTTTTTTTTCGCTCACTGTTCCTAAAGGTGTACACATGTTTCGTATTTCGTTCGTAGGGTATAACGATAAGGAACTTAATCTCGATTTAACGACCGATAAATCCCTCAACGTTGAATTATCTTCGGGTGTGAATTTACAAGAGGTTGTCATTAATGCCGAAAGCGCCGATAAAAATGTGCGTGATACAAAAATGGGAACTATATCGCTTTCGACGGAGTATGTCAAAAAAATTCCAATAATTTTTGGCGAGTCGGATATTTTAAAAGCGATTCAGTTATTGCCCGGTGTAAAAGCCATTGAAGGTAGCAGCGGTTTGTTTATTCGCGGCGGTGGAGTTGATCAGAATTTGATTTTATTAGACGAAGCGATTGTTTATAATCCTGGTCATTTGCTCGGTTTTTTTAGTATTTTTAATTCGGATGCAATAAAAAATACAACACTGATTAAAGGCGGAATGCCTGCGCAATACGGCGGCAGACTTTCGAGTGTTTTGGATATTCAGATGAAGGAAGGCAACGATAAAGAATACGTGGTTGAAGGTGGTATCGGTTTAATTGCTTCGCGCGTGACGGTGCAAGGTCCGATTGTTAAAAATAAATCTTCGTTTATTGTTTCTGCGCGACGTACGTATGCTTTAGATTTAGCGCAACCATTCATCAATAAAACTAAATTTGCGGGCTCGAACTATTATTTTTACGATATCAACGCCAAACTCAATTATACCTTCAGCGAGAAAGACCGCGTTTATTTTAGTGCCTATTTTGGTCGCGATGTGTTTACTTTTAAAAATAAAGAGCGCGATTTTACTTTCGATTTACCGTATGGTAACGCCACTGCAACCCTGCGGTGGAATCACGTTTTTTCACCGAAACTTTTTTTGAACGTATCAGGTGTTTACAACGATTATAATTTTTCGGCAGGTGGTGGACAAGATGTTTTCAAATTTCAAGCCTCATCAGGTGTAAAAGATTGGAACGCTAAAGTTGATTTCGATTATTTTAAAAATAATAACCACACCATTCGCTACGGTTTAAATTATACGTATCATCAACTTTCGCCGAGCGTTGTAACAGGCACGAATGGTGATCAAGTATTTACAAATTCAGGTGTAGTTAAATCTAAATATGCGCACGAATTAGCATTGTATGTGAGTGACGATTGGAAAATTTCAAATTCATTTACACTCAATTACGGCACGCGCTTGAGTGGATTTACGCAAGTTGGACCTTATACTTCGGATTTGACGGGTGTAACTTACACCAACAATCAACCCGTAAAAACTTACACAGGTTTTGAACCGCGCATAACGGGTAAATACAGTTTTAACGATGTGTCCTCAATCAAATTTGGATTCACTGCGACAACGCAATACGTACATTTGGTTTCAAATTCGACGAGTACGTTACCTGCCGATGTTTGGGTGCCAAGTTCTGATATTGTAAAACCACAACGCGGCACGCAATATGCGCTCGGTTATTTTCACAATTTTAATGACAATATGTGGGAAACGAGTTTAGAGGTGTATTATAAAGATTTACAAAACCAGATTGATTACCCAGAAAACTATGTGCGTAAACCTGCTGAGCAAGTTGAAAACAGTTTTGTTTTCGGTTCGGGCAAGGCGTATGGAACGGAATTATACATCCGAAAAGCAAAAGGTAGATTAACAGGTTGGGTAGCTTACACTTGGGCGCGCACGTTGCGCACTTTTCCAGACATCAACAACGGTAGAGAATTTCCTTCATCTTACGATATTATAAATGACTTATCTGTTGTCGCTACGTATCAACTTTCGAGAAAATGGGATTTGAGTGCTAATTTTGTTTACACAACGGGCAAACCGTTCACGCCATTGAAAGAGTTATTCTTCATCAATAATAATTTGAATTTAGCGTATGGCGAGCGAAATTCTTTGAGATTACCTGCGTATCATCGGTTAGATTTTGGCGCTAACTACGTACCTCACCCAGAAAAACGGGGCTTTGCTGGTTCTTGGACGTTTTCTGTTTATAATGTCTATAACCAACTTAATCCTTTTTTTCTGTATTACGATGTTCAAACGGCTTTTGCAAAAAATGAAGCTAAGGCCACCGCTTACACCGTTACGCTCTTCCCAATTATTCCTGCAGTGACTTGGAATTATAAATTTCAGACGGGCTCAAAAAAGGTTTATTGAAGTTTAAGTCTTTTTTCACACAAGTATTTATCAATTTTCCCATCCCTACTCGGTAAGTACGGGAAAATTGATAAACGAGTCGTATCAAAATTCACTAAAAACTAAATTTGTAATTTCTACGCCTCGAAATGCGCAATAATTTTATCTGCTAATTCTAAGCCAATATTTTTTTGCGCTTCAGCGGTTGCAGCGCCGATGTGCGGGGAAACGCTAATGCGCGGATGATTTAGCAGTAATGGATTTGGTGTGGGTTCGTTATCGAATGTATCTAAACCTGCACCACCAATTTTACCGCTTTCTAAAGCTGCGAGTAATGCTGCTTCATCAATAAGTCCACCGCGTGCGCAGTTAATTAAAATTGCACCCGTTTTCATTTTATCCATTTCGGCTGCTCCAATCAGTGCTTTACCGAGCGAAGGCGTATGCAGTGTAATAATATCCGATTTTTTCAATAACAGTTCGAGCGGATAGGATTTTAAACGAATGCTCAATCGAACATCTTTTGTATTATAAAGACTCAACATCAACTCTGTTTCATTAATAGTAGGGTCGGAAGCCATAACATCCATTCCCATTGCCAAAGCAATGCGCGCCACCTCTTGTCCAATTCTGCCGAAACCAACAATACCAATCGTTTTTCCACGCAACTCCGTACCTTCACTGTACGCGTTTTTAAGTTTTTTAAAATCGCCTGTCGCCATTTCGCGATTAGAGCGATGCAAAAAACGCGACAAACTAAAAATATGAGCCATCGCTAACTCTGCTACACTTTGCGACGATGCTGCAGGCGTTGTAATCACCTCAATGCCGCGTTCTCTTGCATAGGCGACGTCAATATTATCAACACCAACACCACCACGCGCAATTACTTTCAACTTTGGACACGCATCAATGAGTTCTTTGCGTACTTTTGTCGCCGAGCGAACAGTAATCGCGTCATATTCAGGAAGAACGCGCATTAAATCGGCTTGCGGAACATGGTCAGTTTCAACGTGGAAGCCAGCATCTTCTAAAAGTAATTTACCGTCAGCTTCTATGCCGTCGTTAGCGAGAATTTTTATCATTATTTTTAAATTGTCGAGTGATTTAATATTTTAGGCTGCAAAGATATAACATACGTTTTGAAAACGGAGTGACAAGTCTAAAGTTTGTCTGTCTTTGGTCTATTTAGATTTAAAGTGAAAGAAACTTCGTGAACCTATTAATGTGCACGATTTTTGAAAGCGTTAATACAGCGCGCTCACATACAGCGCAATTATTTTTTGCGTTTTACACGAGGTTTTATTTAAAAACCAAAATTTTTTAAGGAATGAATAATAGTAAGAGGACGTTTTTTAAAAACTGTTTTAACAGAAATGGAATGGTCAATAAATTTTTGGGCGTAATAGTTGTTTGCTTTTTTTTTATTTTTGTAAGCGCTTGCAATCGGGGCGTGGGTTGTCCTGCTCAGAAAAAATATACCAACTCTATGACTACTAAGAAGCACGGCACGAGCAATCTGTTTTCTAAAAAAATGCGAAGTAGAATGAATAATTAATAAAAAAGGGTTTTACTTCTTCATCAATTGAAAAAGTAAAACCCGTTTACAATTCTTAAAACTAATATTTAGTCGTTTCAGGAATGGCTGGATATTGGAAATGAATATCACCTTTTAAAAACTCATCCATCGCAATAATAGATGGATTCGGTAAACGCTCATAGAATTTTGAAATTTCTACTTGCTCTTTATTTTCCTGAACTTCTTCGGCTGCCTCTACATTTACAGAAAACTCTTGTAGTTTCTGACCTAATTCGAGTTTAATATCAGAAGAAAGTTGACGCGCGCGTTTAGTCATTACAACCAACGACTCGTAAATATTTCCCGTTGGATCAACCAATGCTTGCATATTGCGCGAAGACACATTAGGATCCAGATTTTGTACTTTCGTTTTTATATCTATCATTGTCTAATTCTTTAATACGTTTATTTGCAGTTGTTAAATATACTTCAGACTCGCGTTTAAAGCGCGACTTTGGAAATTTCTCATTAAAATCATTGTACTTTTCAACCATTGTTTTGAAACGCTCCAATTGTTTTTCATAAATAGAGTTTTCAGCAAACAGATACGACGAACGCAAAATGGTGTAGCGTACAGTTTCAGCTTCGCTTGTTTCGGGAAAATCTTTTAATAAATTTTCAAAAACTTGAATAGCAGCTTGATATTGCGAAATGTTAAAGTACAAATTACCTTCTTCAAAACCTTTCTTCTCTAATTTTTTGCGCAATTCATCAATCAATTTATTGCAATTTTTGACGCGCTTACTTTCAGGAAAAGAGTTTACAAAAGTTTGAAAGCCGTCAATAGCTTTCAACGTACTTTCTTGTTCAAGTTTATAGTTCGGCGATTGTTTATACAACGAATACGCAGCCATATATTCTGCTTCTTCGCGCAAACTCGATGCGCCAAAAGTGGCAGCAAAGTTTTTAAAATAAAAATTCGCAGAAGTATAATTGCGCAAATTGTAATGCGTGTAGGCGTATTTAAAAGATATTTCTTCTAAAACAGGTTGACCCTTTAAACTCGGCATAATAAGTTCAAAAAGGGTTTGCGCTTTAATGTATTCCTCGTCTTTATAAAAACTTAAAGCCGACTTCGTCATTGTGCCGACGTCGCCACTTGTACGCAATTTTTCAAAAGAATTAGAGCAGCTCGATGCGACAAAGAGTAATGCCAACAAAAAAAGTAAAGGTATTCTATTCATTGAAACGCAAAATTAGATATATTGAGCGAAAGAAAAAACTTTTTTTTAGATTGCTTAGTATATTGAACGAACGAAGGCGCAAAAATGTGATTTAATTAACTCAAAAAATTATTAAATCGGTCAGTAAAAATTATTTTAGGTAATTTTGCATCGCAAAAATTAAATTTTAGTAAGCTACAATTAAGCATTTATGGAAAATTTAGATGTCATCATCATTGGTGCAGGACCGATTGGTTTAGCATGTGCGATTGAAGCGCAGCGCGCAAAAATGTCGTATGTTGTTTTAGAAAAAGGGACACTCGTTAATTCGCTGTATAATTATCCTGCGAACATGACTTTCTTTTCTACGTCCGAGAAATTAGAGATTGGCGAAGTGCCTTTTGTTTCAAACAATATTAAACCAACGCGCAGCGAAGCACTCGAATATTATCGTCGCGTTGCGGATTCGCTTAAACTCAATGTAAATTTATTCGAAGAAGTAGATTCCGTTGTTCACGACGCGCACAATGATGTTTATGCAGTAGCAACACCGAAAAAAAATTATCGCGCGAGAAATATTATTATCAGCACTGGTTTTTACGATATTCCTGTTCTATTGAATGTGCCAGGCGAAAATTTACCCAAAGTGACACACTATTACAAAGAGCCACATTTTTATTATCGCCAAAAAGTTGTCGTTGTTGGTGCAAATAATTCTGCCGTTGATGCCGCTTTAGAAACTTATCGAAAAGGTGCGGAAGTATCAATGGTTGTGCGCGAGCATGAAATTGGCGAACGCGTGAAATATTGGGTCCGACCAGACATTGTGAACCGCATTAAAGAAGGTAGTATCAAAGTTTATTTTGAATCCGAAATAGATTCTATTCACCCCCATACAGTTGAAATTAAAACGCCTAACGGAATTGTTTCCGTCGAAAATGATTATGTCATTGCAGCAACGGGTTATAAACCTAATTTTTCTTTTTTAAAAAAAATGGGTATTGAACTGAGTACCGATGGAAAATTTTATCCTCGATACGATAAGCAGACGCAAGAAACCAATTTGCCGAATATTTATTTAGCGGGTGTAATTTGTGGCGGCATGGATACGCACGTTTGGTTCATCGAAAATTCGCGCGTGCATGCGCAAACCATTTTTGAGGTGATTAAAAGCAAATCGCTCACCGCTGTGTAGTTAAATTTAAAGAAATATTTTACTTCAGCACAAAGCAATAAATTTAAGTTTTAAATTTATTAGCAATCTAACGAATTGAGCAATCGCTACAATTGAATTGTGCCATTTTATTTAATAAATTTTTATAAAGCAAATTTGTAGTTTTAAGAATTTCATAAAAATTTTTCTTTTAATTAGATTAAATCTAATTAAGATTTATCTTTACAGCATCTTTTATTTAAAAATTAAAGTGACGATGCAAAAAATTACTATACTGTTAAGCCTAAATCTTTTGATAACTGCTTTAACGGCACAAACATCCGATACTCTCAAAAAAATTGATTTAAAAACTGTTGAAATTAAAAGCTATAGAACCGTGAATGGTTTAGGACATTTAAATGATTTCGATACACAAGAAGGCGTAATATATGCTGGAAAAAAAACAGAAGTCATCATTATAGATAGCATCAATGCAAACAAGGCTGTTAACGATACGCGACAAATTCTTGGGCGCATACCAGGTTTAAATATTACGGAATCAGAAAGTGGCGGATTTATTGCCAATGGCGTAGGTGTGCGCGGTCTGAACCCAAACCAAAGTATTGAAATGAACGTTCGCCAAAATGGCTACAACATTACGGGCGATGTGTATGGTTACAACGAAACATACTACGCGCCGCCGATGGAAGCTGTTCACAGTATTGAAGTTATTCGCGGTGCAGCATCTTTACAATACGGTGCACAGTTTGGTGGCGTAATAAATTACATCACTAAAACTATTCCTACCGATAAAACTTTTTATACAGAAATTTCGCAAACGCTGGGTAGTTATGGTTTGTTTAACACCTACGTTGCATCGGGTTTTAGACGCAATGAATGGTCTGTTTTTGGGTGCGCGCAATATCGCATTTTAGATGGTTGGCGAGAGAATAGCAACCAAAAACAGTTTTCGGGCTTCGCAAATATTACCTACCAACCCAACACGAAATTTAAAATTTCGTTCGAGTTTTCAAGTTTTCGAAATAACATTCACATGCCAGGTGGATTAACAGATTCGATGTTTAACGAAAATGCGCAGCAATCGAACCGTGCGCGCAATTGGGTGGAATCGCCTTGGAATATTCTTTCCGTTAAATCGCAATATGCTATTTCAGAAAAAACGTCACTCAATTTTTCAGCATCGTATCTCAATGGTGCGCGGAATTTGGTATGGTTCAAAACGAACGATGCATCGAATGTAGATATCATAGATCCATCAATAAAATTACAAGCACCTCGCGAAGTAGAAATTGAAAACATGGAAAGTTTTAATTCCGAGTTGCGATTATTACACCAATATGCTTTAGGTTCAGATAAAAACACTTTAGCGGGTGGTATCCGATTTGCGCGCGCTAGCTTCGAACGATTTGAAGAAGGTGAGGGCAACTCTAACGCTGACTTTAGTCTGGAACAAAAGGGATATGGCAAGCAACAATATTATAGAACCACTAACATAGCACCATTTATCGAAAATATTTTTTATTTTGGTGAAAAGTTCAGCGTAACACCTGGGTTGCGATTTGAATATTTGAGCTCAACGGCAAAAGGTTATTCGCATGATGATACAAGCAATACGGTTTTTGATGTCAACGCCGCTCAAACGCGTACATTTTTATTAGCGGGACTTGGTGCGCAATATAAATTCACGCGATTCACCAATGCTTACGCTAATTTTTCGCAAGCGTATCGCCCTATTGACTATGCAGAGCTTACACCAATTGGCACTATTGCACACGTTGATCCGAATTTGAAAGATGCCGACGGCTATAATGTAGATTTGGGTTATCGCGGAACTGTGAGTAATTTTTTAAATTTTGATGTAAGTCTATTCTTTCTGAATTACAATAACCGCATTGGTTTAACCACTCTAAAAGATGCTCAAGGCAACGAATATTTATACCGTACCAATATTTCGAGAAGTATTCATAAGGGTCTTGAAAGTTACATAGAATGTAATTTCACCAAATGGATTGACCCAACTGTTTTAAAAGGTGGTGTGAGTATTTTTAATTCACTCACATACACAAACGCCAAATTTACTGACGTTGCTTACGCCAATAATTTTGTCGAATATGCACCTGAATGGATTCATAGAGTCGGCATAACTTATGCTAATGCGCACAGATTTTCGGCGACTGCACAACTTTCGGAACAAAGCAAAAGTTTTAGTGATGCTAACAACACCGCATTTGATGCAGGTGGAATTGTGGGAATTCTACCGAGTTACAAAGTTTTAGATGTCTCAGCATCATATAATTTAAAAACTTGTACTGTGCGTGGCGGTGTCAATAATTTCACGAACGAAAAATATTTTACACATCGTACACCCGAATATCCAGGTCCAGGAATTATATCGGCTGTGGGTAGAAATTTCTATCTGGGTATGACTTTTAGATTATAGCATCATAAACTTAAAGATTAAAAATATTATTTCCGATGGGGCAACGTTTTTTTATTTCTCTGCGTCTTGCTTAAAAATCAAAAGATATAGGGAAAAAGTCAACACGTTTTTCAAAATCCATTTTAGTATTTTATCAATTAATTTCTATGAAGTTAAATTTTTTTAAAGTGTTTGGTTTTGCAGCTGTTACTGCGCTCGGCTTGTTTACAACTTCTTGCCAAAAAAACACCACTTCCGATGTTACACCTTCTGGCGTAATTTCAACTGCAGTATTAGTGAATGCGTTAACTGTTTCAGTTGATTCAACTAAAAAAGATTCTGTACACGTTTGTTTAGACCACGATAACGATGGTCATCCACGTGGTTTTTATCGCGACTCGGTCACGTTCGCATCTTTGCCAGCAGCAGTTGGTACGTATTTAACAGCTAATTACGCAGGCTACACCGTTACAAGTGTTTATCACGTCGTTGATTCAGTAGCAAATTTTAAAGGTTTTGTAGTTGTAATTAATTTTAATAGCAATCCAGTTGCTGTTTTATTCGATTCAACGGGTGCATTTGTGCGCGTGTTAGAGCAACGCTCAATGGGTGATAATGACGGTAACGGACCTGGTGGACATCACGGTGACGGCGGTCTAAATGGTGGACCTGGTGGTGATCGCTTCGGTGACCGCGATGGTTTAGGTCGCGATTCGGTGAGCTATGCCAATTTACCAGCTGTTGTAAAATCATATTTAACAACAACCTATAAGCAAGATACATTTAGAAAAGCGTTTAAAGATCCGCGCTCTGGAAATTATATTGTAGTAACAACCAACAATGGCATTTTTGTAACTGTGTTCGATGCGAATGGTAAATTTATCAGTCATGTTGCAGCGCCAACACCAGCGGGTAAACCAACCGAAATTACAGCAGCACAATTGCCAATCGCAGCCACAACCTATTTAACCACAACTTATCCGGCGTATGTTTTCAAACACGCGTTAGCGTTTAAAGATTCGACGGGTGCCGTAACAGGTTACAGCGTTTTAATTGATGCGAGTGGTACAAAATATGTCGTGCGTTTTGATGCAACAGGTAAATTTGTGTCCGCTAAATCTGTTCACTAAATAGTTGTTCGTTGATAGTTGCTCGTTTAAGATTACTCTGCAACGAACAACGAACAACGAACAACTAAGTAATTAATGAATGAATTTTTGAAGCGGTCTTTAATTGTAGAGACCGCTTTTTTTTATTCAACTTGTTAAAACGAGTTTATTGATTGGATTGCGCATCAACGACAGAAATTGCAATCATGTTTACTATTTCACGCGTAGTGCTACCTAATTGCAAAACGTGAACAGGTTTTTTCAAACCTAATAAAATAGGACCTACTTTTTCGATGTTAGCAATACTTTTTACCAAATTGTAAGCAATGTTCGACGCGGAAAGATTCGGAAAAATGAGAACGTTCGCACCGCCTGCGATAAGCTTACTGAAAGGATAATTTTCTTTCATCAATTCAGGCTCGAATGGAAGATGCGCCTGCATTTCGCCATCCACGATGAGATCAGGATGCTTGGCTTTTAAAATTGCGACCGCTTTGCGCATTTTAATTGCGTCGTCGCCATCGGCACTCCCAAAATTAGAATACGTAAGAAGTGAAATACGCGGTTTAATATTAAATTTTTCAACTTGAATAGCCGCCAGCTCGGCAATTTCTACAATTTCTTCTGCCGTCGGATTGAAATTAACGGTTGTATCGGCTAAAAATAACGGACCAAAACGACTCATTAAAATATACATTCCTGAAACGCGTTTCACACCACCTTGTTTGCCAATCACGTGCAATGCTGGTCGAATTGTTTCGGGATAATTGCGCGTTAAACCGCCAATCATCGCATCTGCTTCACCTAACTCAACCATCATGCTACCAAAATAATTCCGACGGTTCATTAAATCGTGAGATTCTATTTTATTTACGCCTTTGCGCTGGCGTTTTTCAAAAAATACTGCACCAAATTTTTCTAAACGCGCTTTTTCAGCGACAGTATGCGGAGAAGCGGGATCAATAATTTCTACGTCCGTTAAATCTAATTGATTCTCTTCTATTAAATGCTTTATTTTTTTGACGTTACCGAGTAAAATCGGCGTTGCAATGCGTTCGTCTAATACTTGTTGCGCGGCTTTCAGTACCGCAACGTTTTGCGCATCGGCTAACACAACGCGTTTCGGGTTTTGTTTTGCTTTAGTGGTGATAACGCGCGTGAGTGAATTATCTTGACCTAAACGTTTCGAGAGTTGCATTTCATACGCCTCCCAATTAGTTATCGGAAATTTTGCGACACCCGATTCCATAGCAGCGCGCGCAACAGCAGGCGCAACTGTCGTGAGCAATCTCGGATCAACAGGTTTTGGAATAATATATTCTCTGCCGAAAACTAAATTATCTTTACCGTAAATCATGTTAACCATATCAGGCACAGGCTTTTTGGCGAGATCGGCTAAAGCGCGCGTTGCCGCTAATTTCATTTCTTCGTTAATGACTTTAGAGCGCACATCCAAAGCGCCGCGAAAAATATAAGGAAACCCTAAAACATTATTAACTTGGTTCGGATAATCGCTTCTGCCAGTGGCAAAAATAATATCTTTGCGCGCTGAAATGGCTTCCTCGTAAGGAATTTCGGGCGTAGGATTTGCCATTGCAAAAACAATACAATCTTTAGCCATCGGCTTAATCATATCGCGCGTCAAAATATTTCCTTTTGAAAGTCCGATAAAAACATCCGCACCTACAAGCACTTGGGTTAGATTTGTTGAAGCATCAACTGTTCCATTCGCAAACTCCGATTTTTTTCCGTCTAAATTTGTTCTACTCGGATGAATGAGACCTTTTGAGTCGAACATAAAAATATTTTTCTTTTGCGCACCCAAACTGCAATATAGTTTTGTACAAGAAATTGCCGAAGCACCCGCACCATTCACAATAATTTTTGCATCCGCAATATTTTTATTCACCAACTCAAGCGCATTCAGTAATGCCGCCGCAGAAATAATCGCCGTTCCATGTTGATCATCGTGCATGACAGGTATATTCAATTCTGCTTTCAATCGTTCCTCAATTTCGAAACAATCTGGTGCAGAAATATCTTCCAGATTAACACCACCAAAAGTTGGTTCAAGTATTTTTACGGTTCGGATAAACTCCTCGACGTTTTTAGTATCGAGTTCTAAATCGAAAACATCAATATCAGCATAAATTTTAAATAGCAAACCTTTGCCTTCCATCACAGGTTTTCCTGCCGCAGCACCAATATCACCGAGACCTAAAACGGCTGTTCCGTTAGAAATGACAGCTACTAAATTTCCTTTTGCCGTATATTTATAAACATCTTCTGGATTTTCAAAAATTGCCATGCACGGCTCAGCCACACCTGGCGAATACGCGAGCGTTAAATCGCGTTGCGTCGCCGTTTCTTTCGATGGAATAACTTCAATTTTACCGGGACGACCTTTGGCGTGGTAATGCAGTGCGTCTTCTTTCAATGTTTTATTTGTACTCATTTCTCGTTTCAATTCATTAAATAAAAATAATTTCTCAAAGATAATAGTTGATGTGGAGTTGTGGTTAATTATTCATTTTTTGAGACAAAATTTATAATACTTATGATTTAATTTAGCTTACGCCTTGACCAAAACTTTAAAGACTTTTCC
>JAYVVO010000291.1:0-12710 GCA_043786955.1 Saprospiraceae bacterium | reverse complement strand
TGGGGAGAAACAACGCCGAATTTAACTTTTTATATTCCACCCATTTCACTCAGCACAGATAACGCTGGTATGATTGGTGTTGCGGCACATTATAAATTTTTAAAAAAAGATTTTGCGGATATCCACGTAACACCAACAGCGAGTTTGAGTATCGTTTGATTTTATGTAACACTATTGAACAACTTATTATTAAGGTATAAAAGCAATGAAAAAAAATAATTGCCCTTTACAAAAAATAATTTTTTCAAAATGTAAGCAAAACATACTTTCTGTGTAATTTTGAGCGTTTTAAAAAATTGTTGAAAATATAAAAAAAACCAACACATAATTACCCTTTATTTATGAAATACATTTTATTGTTTCAAAATCCAACAGCCGTTGTGAAAGATGTTGCTGAAGCACCTTCATTGCTTAGTGCATTAGAGCACAACGTCTTCGGTATGATTATCATGATTAGCTTACTACTCATGTCAATTGTTGCTGTTTCAATCTTCGTCAGCCGCTACGCTACGATTAAAAAAGCGACTGAAATAAACGAAAGTTTTATGAACAACATCAGAGCGCACGTGCAAAACGGTAATCTCGGTGCAGCGCGTTCACTGTGTCAAAATACAAATTCACCCATTGCGCGCATGGTAGAAAAAGGATTGATGCGCATCGGCAAACCTTTAGACGATATTGAACATGCGATTGAAAATGTTGGTAAATTAGAAATTTTCAAACTCGAAAAAAATACAAACATTCTGGCAATCATTGCAGGTGTTGCGCCCATGTTTGGTTTCTTAGGTACCATTGCGGGTATGATTCAAACTTTTTCCGATTTATCAACGGCAGATAATCTTTCCATCAGCGTAATTGCAGGCGGTATTTACATTAAAATGTTTACTTCGGCCGCAGGTTTGATTGTTGGTATCTTTGCTTTTGTAGCTTATAACATTTTAAGCAACATGATTGATAGGGTAGTGAACAACATGGAAACCAGTACATTCAGTTTTGTTGATTTATTACAAGAACCAGCAGCTTAATTTAGTTGATAGTTGTTCGTTGATAGTTGTTCGTTTACGAGCGCCTTACAGCTAACAACTATCAACGAACAACTATCAACTAATATGGCAATTCGCAGAGCACGCAAACACACAGCAGAAGTTAATATGTCGTCCATGACGGATATTATTTTCATGCTTCTTATATTTTTTATGTTGACATCAACGTTGGTTTCGTATTTGCCGTTCAAATTGCCCAAATCGAATCAACGGACGAATGTTCAAGTTAAGACAACAGTTGGGATTGATAAGAAAGGAACTTTTACGGTTAATAATACACCTGTGGCACAAAATAATTTAGAGGCGACTTTGCGCGCAGCACTTAATAATTTGCCCGATAAAAAAAATGCCTCCATCACTATTGCTGCTGAAACAGGCGTTCCATTCGTTCAGGTTGAAAAATTGATGCTTGTAGCGAATAGATTAAAGATTAGAACTGTTTTAGCAACCGAACCACACGATTAAAAAGCTGTGAGCTATGAGCTATTAGCTGTGAGCCCCGCTCGCGATTAGAAGCTCAAAGTTCAAAGTTCAAAGCTGTAAATTATGGAATTAAGAGAGCGGAATAAAAAGATTAGTAGTGAATTAGGGATGAGTTCAATGACGGATATTATCTTCATTTTGCTTATTTTCTTCATGATGATTTCTACGTTAGTACACCCAAGTGCTTTGAATTTGAGTTTGCCAAGCAACTCGAAAACATCAAAAAAACCAGTAACGACCGATCACTTAGACGATATTGGTATAACAGAATCGGGTGGATTTATTTTTAATGGTGTATCGAACAGAATTGAACAAATAAAAAATTTTATCACGCGCAGTAAAAATAGAAATCAGAACTACTCGGTAACTATTTCACCCGACTCGAAAGCACCCGTTGAAAAAGTTGTTGAGGTTTTGGATATCACACAGTCTCTTGGTATAAACTCAATTTTACACGCGAGTGCAGAATAGTTGATCGTAGTTAGTTGATAGTGGTTCGTTTACGAACGCTCTCAATCTAACAACTATCAACTAACAATCATCAACTAAATTATTATGGATTTTATACAAAAGCAAGTCGAAGAAAAGAATGATAAGAAAGGCATGATGTATAGTATTACAATTCATACTGGACTACTTTTATTTTTATTTCTACTGCCTTCATCTGTGCCTATAAAAGTTATTCCTAAATCGAATATAGTTGTTGAGTTGCCAACCGATTTAATGGGTGGTGCGGCTTTGGGATTAAAAAATGAAGGCGAAGGAACGAAAGCAGCACCTGGCAAACCCGATCCAACAGCAGGTAATTCAGCATCAAAACCGTTGCCGATTGCGCCTCCGCCAGTACCTATTAAAACTACTCCAGTTAAACCTGTAATTAATAAACCAGTAGAAGCGCCTCCGCCGCCAAAAAAAGTTCAAACTACGGAAGATCCAAATGCGGCTGAAGTTCGAAGAGAACAAGAGGACGTGAGAAAACGCAATGAAGAATCAAAATATCAACAACAATCAGCAGAACGCGAAAAAAAACGCCAAGCTGATGCGCAAGCCGCTGCGCAACAAGAAGCAAAACGTCAAGCGGACGCACAAGCTGCGGCTGATAGAGCAACGGCGGATAAATACAAAAACAGATTTCCAGGTAAAAATGGAAATGGGACAGGTGGCGGTACAAACGGAGCGGGCGGCGACGGAACAGGCAGAGGAAATACAGGAAGAGCGGGTAATCAAGGAACACCCGATGGCGATCCAAACTCCAGTAATTTAAATGGTATCGGTCATGGACCAGGAAGTGTGAGCGGATTCGGGAATCGTTCTGTTCAAAGTGCCCCAAAGTTGCAAGAAAATTCACAAAGTGAGGGACGCATAGTTTTATATGTGTGCGTCAATAGTGATGGACGCGTTGTTAGTGCTGATTACAAAGCATCGGGTTCAACTACTACCGATGAAGATTTAATTGCGGCTGCTACACGCAATGCGATGCAATATAAATTTGCAGCTGGTTCTGCTGATAAACAATGTGGAACCATTACCTACAATTTTAAATTGAGATAAATAATTAGCTGTGAGCTTTTAGCAGTGCTCGCGATTTGCAGCTCATAACTCACAGCTCACAGCTCTTTGCTAAAAGCTAAACATGAATTACAAAGAAACCCTCCAATATTTATACGAAAGACTTCCTATGTTTTCGCGCATTGGCGCCAAAGCGTTTAAAAAAGATTTAACCAACACACTTGCACTGTGTCGTTTTTTAGGCAATCCAGAAAATAAATTTCCAACCATCCATATTGCAGGAACAAACGGGAAAGGCTCTACCTCGCACATCATAGCAGCAGTTTTACAATCGATGGGTTTGAAAGTAGGTTTATATACTTCACCACACTACATAGATTTTCGAGAGCGCATAAAAATAAATGGTGAATATGTCTCTAAAGATTTTGTAAAAAAATTTGTCAAAAAAACAGAATTGATCATTGAAGAGATTGATCCTTCCTTTTTTGAACTTACTGTTGCGATGGCTTTTGATTATTTTGCAGAGCAGAAAGTTGATATCGCAGTCATTGAAGTCGGTTTAGGCGGTAGATTTGATTCGACGAATGTCCTTAATCCACTGTTATCTATTATTACAAACATTAGTTACGACCACGTAGATATGCTCGGCGATACGCTCTCGAAAATTGCTTTTGAAAAAGCAGGTATCATAAAACCTCAAATTCCTGTTGTTATTGGCGAATATAATTCTGAAACCCAGCCCGTGTTTATTAATCGCGCCAAAGAACTTAATGCATCAATTTATTTTGCTTCCGATGAAGCTTCTACAAAATTATTGAGCGAGGATTATGAAGGTATGATGCTCGAAACTAAATTACAGAACTATGCTTTTCAATATAAAACCGATTTAAAAGGAAGCTATCAAATTTTAAATCTGAATACAAGTTTATACGCTTTAAATATTCTTAAAGAGATTTCTTTCTTTAAAAAATTCGATAAGCAAATTTGGAACAAAGCTATTTTAAATGGTGTAGCGAACGTTAAAGGTTTACAAAAAATCATTGGTCGGTGGCAAATTTTAAAAACTGAACCATTAGTAATTGCTGATTCAGCACACAATGAAGGTGGGTTAAGCATAGTATTGGAAGATTTAAAAAAACTCAATGCGCCACAATATCATTGTATCGTGGGTTTTGTACGCGATAAAGATATTTCAAAAATTTTAACGCTTTTTCCAAAAAATGCGATTTATTATTTTTGTAATGCGCAAATTCCACGTGCGCTTCCTGCCAAAGATTTGAAAGAATTAGCTCTAAAATTTGGTTTAATGGGTAAAAGTTATGCTACTTCTAAATTTGCTTATCGCGCAGCATTAAATAAAGCTGCACCGAATGATGTAATTTTTATCGGCGGTAGTATTTTTGTGGTTGGAGAAATTATTTAATTTAGTTGTTCGTGGTTAGTCGAGCATCTAACAACGAACAACTAACAACGAGCAACTGAATTTATGGATAAATCTATTGTTACTATTGAAGTTGGTTTAGATGAAAAACGTTTGCCGAATAAAATTGAATGGTTTAGCAGCGATGCACCTGCCGATTATCCTAAACAAGAAGCAAAGGCGATGTTTATTTCTTTTTTTGATAAACCAACATCCGATACTTTGAAAATTGATCTTTGGACAACAGATATGCAAGTCAACGAAATGGATGCTTTTTTATACTTTACTTTGCGCTCACTCACCGAAACGTATTACAACGCCACGCGAAACAAAGATATGGCTGAAGAAATGCACCAGTTCGTACAATATTTTGGGGAGAAAACAATGGTCATTAAAAAAAATGAAATATAAAGAGAAAAAAAACAACCTTTTGTAAATTTTTTAATCTTAAGTTTGCATATCCTTTGTTTAATTCCTTTGGATAAATTATTAATGCCCCCCATTAATAGTTTTTCGTTTAGTTAATGGTTGATAATTGATAGTTGTTCGGTTACGAGCGATTTTAAACGAAAAACTATAAATTAACAACGAACAACTATTAATGGGGTTTTTCATTTTACAAACTTTTAATCAAAACAAACATGGAATGTTACTACACGCGCAGTTATTTGCTGCGATCATTTCTTATTTTACCTTTTACCTTTTGCCTATTTGCTCTTTCTTCTTTACAAGCTCAAACACTTTTTGTGGGTGCTGATGGCGGCGATTGGTTTACAGCGACCAATTGGAACAATGGTTTACCAGCTCTCGGTAACGATGCAACTGTTCCGAGCGGAAAAACAGTTGTGATTTCACAGGCATTAAATGTAAATTTTAATATTCAGAGTTTTGGTGGCATTAAAAACACGGCGGCACTGACTTTAGCTACTAATTTAGTGAGTGGGGGATTGATTACTAACACTGGTACGCTCACCATTAACGCGGGTATTACGCTGACGAGTTCGGGTGGAATTATTAATTCGGGTACGATTACCAATAATGGTACGTGTAACAGTAATTCTGTTTTTACAAATGCTATTGGTAGTATCGTGAATAACGCTGGTAGTTGGAATCAGCAAGCGGCGTTTACAAACAGTGGAATTTTTAATGCCAATGCTGGCACTTTTACGTGTCCGCAAGTTTTTACGAATAATGCAGCGGTTAATGTTTTAGCAAGTGCGGCATTTAAAGTTGATTTTGGTGGTGCGTTTACGAATGCAACGGGAAGTACGTTATCGAACGCGGGCGCGTTTGGAAATTTGGGGACGTTTTTGAATACGACGACGGTGACTAATACAGGAACTTTTACGAATAATAGTTCGCATACGTGTAATGGGGTGTTTAATAATGAAAGTGGTGGAACGCTGACGACGACTTCGACACTCGATATTAATGGTCGAATAAATAATAAAGTAGGTGGAACTGTGAATAACAGTTTTAATTGTAACGTGAAGGCGACAGGGTTTTTCGATAATGCGGGCGCATTTACAAACGCAAATACGATTACAATTAGTCTGGGTGGTACGTTTTGCAATGAGGCGACGGGTGTAGTGACGACGAATTTTGGTTCTTCGATCGTGGATGGGGGATATTTAAAAAATATAGCGGGCGGTCAAATAGCGGGAAACGGTAGCTTGACGACAACGAAAAAATTTGATAATTTCGGTCTGTTTGATGCGCAGGGTGGATCGCAGATTACGATTGGGGATACGCTGAATAATACGGGCACGTTCAAGTCTATTAATATTTTTACGAACAATGGGTATATTTTTAGTACGGGCAGTTTGCAGAATTTGAGCGGCGGTACGTGGATTAATAACAAAACGCTCGTGAATCAGAAACCAGGGGTGTTTACGAATGGTTTTGAATATGATAATAAATCGGGTGCGACAACGACGAACAATGGTACGTTTATCAACAATGTGCGCCTATATAATGATGGTGATTTTACGAATAATGCATATTTATTAGCAGTCGGTGATTTTTACAATCGAGTGGGCGGCACGCTTACGAACACAGAAGTGGTGGAAGTAAATCAGGGTTCGATTGTGAATGATGGCACTGTGACGAACACAAAATCGGTGTATTTGGATCAGTGTTCGGTGCTTTCAAATCGGGCGACGGTTAATAATAATGGGAATATAATCAGTAGTGCGCTCATTTTTCAGCGCGGAACTGTGTCGGGAAATGCGATTAATAAAGTGTCGGGATTTATTCAGACTGCTGCTGGCTCGGCGGCACCGATTTGTCGTGCGAGTTTGAGTACAGGTACAGATTTAACGGGTGCGGCGAAAGTGTATGGGCAGAATCCGGTATTGCCGAATTTGGGCATTGATTCGTGTGCTGGCTTTCAGTATTTTATCGAGAACACGACGCGCAAAGTGTTTACGTGCGCGCAGGTAGGCACAATCGTTACAGGTCATTTTACGCTGTTGGTGCGCACAGGCGATTCGCTCACGTGCACACTGCCAATTACTATTTTTGATGGTGTGGCTCCCATATTTACGAATTGCCCATCGGATGTGACGGTGTTGAGTGTGAATAATACGGAAAAATATTCTTGGCCTACTATTACGGCAACTGATAATTGTCTCGGCGCGGTTAGTATTGTGAGCACGATTGTTTCGGGTTCGAGTTTTAATCTGGGTGCGACAAACGTTGTTGTAACCGCGAAAGACGCATCGAATAACGCAAGGGATTGCAGATTTATGGTGACGGTTGTACAGACGTTGCCTGCAACGTCTGTACAACTAACATTTGCGAACTGTCCGGCGAATATATCTGTAACCGTAGCCAGCGGCGCAGCAGTCGCGACATGGTCAGAACCAACGGTTACAGGTTCGGCATATCCAATCACCATTACAAAAACAAACGGCTCGGGTAGTTTATTCGGTGCGGGTTTGACAACCGTTACATACACTGCCACAGATGCAAATGCCAAAGTCGCGACGTGCATTTTCACAGTTACCGTTACGGCGGGTGATATTTGTAGCAATGACAATATCAATCCTGTGATTCAGAACTGCCCTGCGAATATATTTTTAGTGACGAATCCTATTATTACTTCTGCCGTAGCGATTTGGAAGTCGCCCACAGCGAGCGATAATTGTGGCAACGTAACGCTTACTTCCAACTACACTTCTGGAACAATTTTTCCGATCGGTACACAAACGGTGGTTTATACGGCTACCGACGCTAAAAATAATACAGCGACTTGCACTTTTACGATTAATCAAGGCGCCGTCAACCCGTGCGCGGGTGACGTAACAGGTCCGACGGTGGCGAATTGCCCAGCGAATATTACTCAAAACGTATCAGGTTTAACCGCACCCGTGAGTTGGACACCGCCGACAGCAAACGATAATTGTTCGCCAATCATTACTAACGCGAGCGCGCAGCCAGGTGATAATTTTGTCGTCGGCACAACGCCCGTGCGCTATCAGTTCTCAGACAAAGTGGGCAATCTTTCGACGTGTGCGTTCAACGTGACACTCGTTAATGCGTGTTTGATTGACACCATCGCGCCAGTGCTCGGTGCTTGCCCTGCGAATATCACGGTCAGTGCCACAGGGACAACAGCAATAGTCACATTTACAAATCCAACAGCAACGGATAATTGCTCAACGCCGACTGTTATCGCGACACCAGCATCGGGGAGTAGTTTTTTGGTGGGAACAACAACCGTCACAGAGACCGCAACGGATGCAAAAGGTAATAAATCAACGTGTACGTTTACCGTTACTGTAACTGCTAATCCGTGCGTAAATGATATTGTGCCGCCAGTTCTTGGTGCTTGCCCTGCAAATATAACCGTCAATGCGATAGGCACATCAGCCCTTGCGACTTGGACGAATCCAACGGCAACAGATAATTGTTCTACGCCAACGGTTGTAAGCGCGCCATTGCCGGGTAGTAGTTTTAATGTCGGAACGACAACGGTTACAGAAACAGCTACGGATGCAAAAGGTAATAAATCAACGTGTACGTTTACCGTTACTGTAATTGCTAATCCGTGTGCGAATGATATTGTGCCACCTGTTTTATCGGCTTGCCCAGCGAATATTATCGTTCAGGGGGCAGGTGTCGGGAATCAGGCAGTTGTAACATTTGCCAATCCAACAGCGACAGATAATTGCTCTGCACCGAGTGTTGTGAGTTCGCCGTTATCGGGTAGTAGTTTTAATATCGGAACAACAACCGTAACCGTTACTGCTACGGATGCGAAAGGTAACACATCAAAATGTACGTTTACCGTCACGGTAAATGCACCCGTTAATAATTGCACGGCACCGCCAACGCCAAAGGGCTGGATGTCTTTGGGTAGTTATGGTAATAATTTTTATTTTAAATATTTAGGTGGGGATGCTACGCTGGAACAAGCGGAAGATTTAGCTAAAAAAATTGGAGGTCATTTACCAGTGGTACACGATGCAGCACAAAATAGTTTTTTAAAAACTATTGCTACACAGTCGATTTGGCTTGGACTTGAGCGCGATTCTAACGGCTGGGAAACGCCTACTGAAGCCCAAGCGACGTATTTTAATTGGGCGAGCGGCGAGCCTAATAATTATAGTGGCAATGAGAATGCCGTACAAATGTATCCTTCAGGATTTTGGAACGATATCAGTGAAAATGCCTACAATTGTACGATTGCGGAGTTGAAATGCGCTGGTGAGCCTACTTGTCAAAGTATTAAAGGAAGTATTTTAAACGAAACGTGGACTAACATCAGTGGTAATTTGATTAGTGATTTGACCGATAACCCCAATTATCCTAAAAATGCGACATCTCAAAAACAACTGACATCATTTAAATTGGCGTACAACGAAATCCCAAACATGGGTAATCGTGCAAGGGGATTTATTTATCCACCACAAACGGGTAATTACGTGTTCACTGTTTATGGAGACGATCAAACAGATTTATATTTGAGTCCCGATAATATTTTAGGACACAAAAAATTGATTTGCAACGTAAACTCTTGGACGAATGAAGGCGAATTAACGCGCGAAGCCAACCAGATTTCTCAAACTATTTATTTAGAAGGCGGAAAAGAATACTACATCGAACTTCTCAACAAACAAGGTTATGGTGGAAATTCGTTTGGTGTACTCTGGAAATTGCCGAACACTACTAATTCTGTAATTGTATCGGGCAATTATTTAGCTCCATACTATCAATGTACCCATACACCCACAGAGCGTTGTGTGACGGATTTCGATGCGCAGAAATTGTACAAAATCATCAATAAAAATTCTGGAAAATGTTTAGATGTTTTTAGTGCTGCAACTACAAACAACGCAAGCGTGGGTCAATGGGATTATTGGGGCGGTAGTAATCAAAAATGGTCTATTATCGCCACGTCTGGCGGATATGTGAAATTGGTCGCCCAGCACTCGGGTAAAGTTTTAGGCTGTAATAATAATAGTTCCACTTCAGTTTTAACCCAAAACGATTACGTTAATGGTGGCTCAAGCGAGTGGAAAATTAAATGCGCCGACGGCGGTTACACGCTCACACACAGAGCGAGTAGAGAAAAATGTGATATTACCAATTCCTCCACATCCAATGGCGCATTTGCACAATTATTTGATGATAAGGGCACGGATACACAAATTTTTCAAATTGTAGAAGTGTCCTCTGGTAACGGGAATTATTTGCAAAATACAAAAGTGCTGACACTCACCGCGGCATCGGAAGCTAATAGAACGCGTATTGAATGGATCAATAATACGGGTGCGGTAAACGATTTTTTCCAAGTCGAAAAGATGAATTCTTCAACAGGTGCTTTTGAAAAAATAGGAGCCGTCACTTCAAAATCTACCGACGCACTCGAAAACTACGTTTCTTATGACATGAATCCGACCGTGGGCGATAACTTTTACCGTATTGCTGCTTTTTATCGCGATGGTTCAAACAACTATTCCGAAGTCAAGAAAGTGATCTTCGCCGGTTTAGCAGGTAATATATCTGTTTATCCTAACCCGACGGACGAAGTTTTAAATATTGATCTGACGCGTTACAAAGGCGCTTCGGTTGACGTGTTTATGTATAACAGCATCGGTCAGATAGCCCATGCACAGCGCATCGAAAATCTGCTTGATGGTATCCTACAAGTTGATATTTCTGATAAACAAGTGGGCAATTACTGCCTCCGAATTGTATCGAAAGGGAAACGCGATGAAACAAAATCGTTCATCATTGCAAGGTAGTTCTTAGGGAACAGGTAACAGGGAATAAGTAACAACAACAAAAAATTTAAAAATTATTCCCTGTTACTTGTTCCTTATTCCCTTTCCTTATTTTCTTTGCACGAAATTTGAAAGTAAAGAATAGTCAAATTTTAATTGCAAATGTCTAAATCCATGAAATATATTTTTTTTCCTATTCACATTAAACCCCTTCGGGGTTTGCCTTTTGCTAATCGCTTTTTTCCTATCCACATTAAACCCCTTCGGGGTTTGCCTTTTGATAATCGCTTTTTTCCTATTCACATTAAACTCCTTCGGGGTTTTCTTATTCCTTGTTTCCTATTTCAAGGAATCTTACGATTTCTTATTTCAAGGAATCTTACAATTTCCTATTCTCTATTCCTTATTTCCTATTCCTTATCTGCCCAGCAATTCTATAACTACGAAGATTTTTTCACGGATGCCAATTATGTCAAACAGCACAAACTCAAATCCGTTTCGATTACCATACCTGCCATGCGTTCCGATACGATGAGCGAAATCATCACCTATCAGAAACTCTGTTATAATTCGCTCGGCAAATTTTCTTGGATAGAACACGATAAAATGGATCGCAAAGGACTGAAGAAATACTTTCTCTGGCATTTTTACGATGATTCCGCGCGACTCGTCCACACCAAACTCATCGAAAAATGCGCCAACCAAGATTCGCTGCGCGAAGAAGAAAAAATCCGATACGACGACAACGGCAAAATCTTACGCGAAGAATTTGCACAGTTCTACGTCGGTAATTACAACGATTGGAAAATAGATTACGCCTGGCAAGGTGATACTATAAAAATACGATACTTTGAAAACGATAAAAAAGACACCACGCTCTACGATGCGCAATCCGGCAAAATTATTTCCTTCGAGCAAAATTCCTGGAAATATAAACTTCAATACGACGATAAAAACCGCATCGTTAAGTCGAGTTACTATTGGCTCAACGCACCCTTCACGAATGACAATAAAATTGACGAGCGCACCTACAGGTACGACCGCTACAATAGCCTCGAGCGCATCGAATCCGACGCGTGGGCAGTTATTTTCAACAACGATTTTGAAGGATTACCTTACTCCAGCCACGTGATAGATAAAAACACTGGCAAACAAATCGGTTGGCGCGTCGAATATGCGTACGAATTCAGGTAGCTTTGAGCTATGAGCTATGAGCTCCGCTCGTAATTTGCCGCTCATAGCTCATAGCTAAAGACTCATAGCTCATAGCTAAAGACTCATAGCTCATAGCTGAAACCGTGTAAACAATTTTTGAAACACGTGTCCTTGCACCATCACCAAATCTGAATCGTTCCACTCGCCAAAAAACCGCTCAATGATTGGCGATTTTCTGTCGTCGAGTAATATTTCATTATCATTATTACGTTTCAAAATCGGATGTAACTTTAGTAGCGATTTTTTACCATCCGTCGTTTGCACTCTAAAAATTACAAATGGCACCGTTGCCCGAATGGAATCCGTTTGCGGATGCCCATTTTCAAAACCCTCGATGCCCAAATGTCTGAAATTGTATAAATAATTTTCAATCGCCGCGCTATTCACATTTAACCCCTTCTGGGTTGTAAGCGGCGTTCCCCTCTGAACTGTAAACGCTCCCCCCGCACGGTGAATCACAAAACTCGATGCGTTTTGCAACGGATATTCCACTGCCACCGATTCAATTTCCTCCTGTCGCAGCGCAAATAAAAACCGATCCCGCCAATCCTGCTCCTCCGTAAAATATCGAATCCGCAAACCCCCAATAAATCCTGGAATATGACACGCATACGGCTCTTGCGCATTTTCCATTATAAAAAAAGTCGCCGTCTCGTCTGCATTCGTGCCACCGACGTAATAACACTTTATCTTTTCCTTTTTAGAATTGTATATCTCCACTTTTATCCCACTCGTCGCCAAACTCTCCACGGCATTTTTCACCGCATTGCGAGGCAGTCGGTACTGTAAGGTCACGTCGTGAATACAATC
>JAYVVO010000290.1:0-4668 GCA_043786955.1 Saprospiraceae bacterium | reverse complement strand
CTAATGTCAGAATGCCACAAAGCGCATCGGGGAATCGAGCAGCATATTCGTTCACGCCAAAATTTTTCATACTCAAAACCTGAAACCAAATAAATAGCGGAGGCTTTTCGTAAAAAGGTTGAAAATTTATTTGTGGTTGCGTATAATTTTTAGTTAAAATCATTTCGCGTGCGCATTCGGCAAAGTTTATTTCATCCCAATCGAATAAATGTGCCGCGCTTAAATAGGGTAAGTATAATGCAGCTGCCACACAAGCGATTGCCAATGCAATTAACTTTGAACTGTGCGCTTTAATAAATGTCTGTGTTGGTTTTGTTTCAAATTCTCTCATTTACCTTTCATTTTTCAAATAAAATTCCATCAAAAGAAATTTTATTTCCCCCAACGTTCCAATTGTTGTATCACAGCGCGAAAATCTTTAGGGAGCGGAGCTTCAAAAGTCACGCGCTCTAATGTTACAGGATGTGTAAAACTCAGCGTTTGTGCGTGTAGCGTCGAGCGTTTTATCAACGGTACTCTACCCTCTTCGTCGCCCATTTTAAATTTTTTGGTTTTAATTTCGTCGGCGAATAATTCTTCGCGTTTGCCGTAAAGTTTATCAACGGCTAACGGATAACCAATGGATTGAAAATGCACGCGAATTTGGTGCATGCGTCCCGTCTTAATATCTGCTTCAACAAGCGAGAATAATTTATAACTTTTTCTCAATTTAAAATCGGTGATGGCATCTTTACCTTTTTTAGCGACCATCATTTTACCAGCAATACTCGGGTGTTCCGTTATCGGATTATTTATTGTGCCCGATTCGGTGTGTAGTACGCCATCAACGAGCGTTAAATAGACTTTTTTGGTTTCTCTGTTTTCAAATTGCATCGAAAGGTGTCTGTGCGCTTCAGCCGTTTTAGCGAAAACAATGGCACCTGAAGTTTCTTTATCTATTCTGTGCACGGTGAAAACACTATCGCGCGTTTCGCGCAACATTGATAAAATATTATTCGGATCTTTTCCCGATCTATCAGGAATGGATAAAATAAACGGCGGTTTGTTCACAACTACAACGCTATCGTCTTCAAAAATAATGTCTAATCCTTTTTGCATTGCTTAAATTAAGTTGCAAAGATAAAACATTTGTAGCTTAGGATGTTGTGTTACACTGGGTTAAATAGTCTCCTTATTTTCTGCCCACCAACTTTTATTTACTTCTTTCACTAATGCGTCAATATCAGCTTGCTTAGCTTTACTTTTAGCAACGCGTTCGCAATATTGCATAAAGCGTATCATAATTTCTAGATCTTCCCAGTTTATATTGCTGGTCAATCTAATTATTACTTCATTTTCTGTGCGTCTAATACTATACTTCAAATTTTAATCAAAATTACAAACTAATTTCTCAATTTGAAAAAAGAGTTGGTTTGATATATATCCACTCATTTATAATCTCTTCCAATTCTTTTTTCAATTCAGAAATATTAGTGAAAGAATTAATCGCCGCTCTGGTAATCTATTTCTAAAAGTTCGAGCGTCCTGAAAATATTGTCAATATAAATTGAGCGCGTTCTATTGCTGTCTAAATCGTCAATGCGCAGAAAAATTTGAGGAGGGTTTAAGTTCTAAACCTTTACATGAATTTATTCTGAAAGAAGCTTTAAAATATAAAAAAGTTCTAAAAAATAAGAATAAAAAGATTAATAATTTTGAAATTACAGTTTTTTACATTATATTTGTTTCGATAATTATATCAATCAAATTCTTAAATTTTAATTAAATGAAAATTTCTTTCTTTCTTTCTTTCTTTCTTTCTTTCTTTGTAGTAATTTGTTTTATTAATTTTAATTCTTGTGTTAAAGCCTTTCCAGATTCTTCTAAAATTGTCGACAAAGATTTATTTAAATCTATTGGAATCAAACATAATTTAGCTGTAAAGTATGTATTCGAACATGTTGACCTACTAAATATTAATCCTGATTCTGTAACAAGTGTAACTGAGTCTTTAATCAAAGAAGTTCTTCCATCTGAGTCTAAGATTTTTCAATCTTCAAAAATTTCTTTAGACCAAATTAAAAAAAGTATTAACGTTGGTGCAAAACCAGATTTTAAGAATGATGTTTCAAAACTAAGTATTAGTAGGGATCTAAAAAATAGAATGTATATTCTATTTGATTTAGTTGCTGCTAATTTAGCAATTCCCGAATTTGAATCAAAATTAGATAATTTAGAAAATGATGCAATAAATAATTTAGATCAAAAAGAATTATCTGCTTTTTTGCCCGCAACTTCAATTGCTAGATATTCAGCAAGGTTATGGACACCTGTTGAAAAAGGCGGTGAAAATAAAGGTCTTAATAATTCTTTAAATGGTAAAAATAAAGTACAATTAAGAGAATACGATTTTTCTTATTGGACTTTTGGATTTGAATACTATTTTGATGACATAGATCAAGGTGATGATCCAATAGTGAAAGCACAAAAACAAAGTATTTCACCTTTTTGGGGTGAACTTATAGGTTGGGATGTCTCAGCAGGATTCGCAGCAGCAGCTACAAGTCTAATTGCATCTGGCGGATTGAGTGCTGTACCAAATCCAGCTTTAGGAGGCGTACCTACAGCAGGTGCAATAGCACTATTTTCAGGAGGTTTTGCTTCAGCAGGATATGCTTTTAGACAATGGGTTGCACAACGTAACAAACCAAGCTAAAATATTAATTTTTTTATTAAAGTGCCTAATTTTATTTTATACTAATTTCATTTATAAAGTTAGGCACATTTATCTACTAAAAATATAAAAATATGAAATTAAATCTTAAATTAATTACAGAGATTGTATCTGCATTCATGCTTGCTTTTTTATGTATGTTTATGTTTTCTTACTTTTCTTTGAATACTTCCTTCGATCTGAAGTTACAAACATTCAAAGAAAACCTACCTTTTGCAGTCTCAATGGGAGTTTTCTATTTTTTTTTAAATAAATGGTTAATGAAAAGTGCGCCTAAATCTTAAAAATCTATTTACAAACTAATTTCTCAAATGAAAAAAAAGTTGGTTTGATATACATCCACTCTTTGACAATTTCCTCCAATTCTTTTTTCAACTGTGGAATGTTCGTGAAAGAATTAATCGCCGTTGCACCAGCCGATTTAGAAAGTTTCACGCCTTCTCTATCCTTCAACAATGGGTGATGCCAAAATTTAACGGAATCAAAATAGTTTTTTGCAGGCAGAAGCGAAGCCAAATAAATTTGCATCAAAGTTGATGGGAATAAATCCTCTCCACGCACAATGCGATTTACTCCAAAATGAATGTCGTCTACAACTGTAGCGAGTTGATAGGCTGGTTTACTATTTTTTTGGCGCACAACAAAGTCATCGTTGAGTGTGCAAGTTTGCCGCGTTCCATTTTCTGTGAGCGATTCAATTTTTTTATCGGAATCAATTTTTATTCGCCAAGCAACTTGTGGTGCATCAAAAGAAATTTTTTTGTCGGAGCAATTGCAACGAGTTTGCTCTCTATCTTTTCTCGAACACGAACAAGCGTATAACTGATTGGATTCTTTTAAAAAATTTAAAGCAGCATTATACAGTGGCAATCGCGTAAGTTGCGAATAGTTCTGATAAAAATCGGCGGTATTTTTTGGTCCAATTTGGTAATCTATTTCTAAAAGTTCAAGCGTCCTGAAAATATTGTCAATACAAATTGAGCGCGTCCTATCGCTGTCTAAATCGTCAATGCGCAGTAAAATTTGAGGAGGATTTAAATTTAAATTAGCATTTTCATTTTTTGCTAACAAAATCGTAAACATAAAAGATGCAACGTTACCTAAATGTAAATAACCGCTGGGTGTAGGTGCAAAACGATAAATTATTTTATCGGGCATTTAGAATTATGATTGCAAAGTATATTTCAGCGGTTCTTTTTTAGGTTTAAGAACTACTAACGGATTTGAGAACATAGAAACAGCATTCGACACAAACTTTTATTTTCTACAAATTTAATTCAATTTACGGCAAAGTATAAAATTATTAAAACAAATTTGATTTATTGAGCGTTTTTTAAATAACTTTGTCAGCGAAATTAAAAACTTAATCACTAATAAATAATCTTAAAAAATATGAAAGTAGACTTTTCTGAAGTACACGAAGCAGTACGCGAAGCAGCACGTAAATTAGCACAAACTGAATTAAAACCTGGTGTGATTGAACGCGACACGCAGGCTAAATATCCGACGGAGCAAGTCAAAAAATTAGGAGAACTTGGTTTCTTAGGAATGATGATTGAGGAAAAATATGGTGGCGGCGGAATGGATACGTTGAGCTATGTGATTGCGATGGAAGAAATTTCTAAAGTAGATAACTCTTGCTCAGTCATCATGTCGGTCAATAATTCTTTGGTCTGTTATGGTATTCAGGAATATGGAACAGAAGCACAGAAACAAAAGTATTTACCTAAATTAGCGAGTGGTGAATGGATTGGTTCATTTTGTTTAAGCGAACCAGAAGCAGGTAGCGATGCCACGCATCAGCGCACTACGGCTGAGGATATGGGTGATTACTATTTAGTCAATGGCACAAAAAATTGGATTACAAACGGTGCAACATCGAAAGTGCATTTAGTGATGGCGCAAACACATAAAGAACTCGCACATCGCGGCATCAATTGTTTAATTATTGAAGC
>JAYVVO010000289.1:0-1527 GCA_043786955.1 Saprospiraceae bacterium | reverse complement strand
TTTTTAAAATTGCAATCGTGTGATCTCCGCCTGCATTACCCAATGCGCCAACGCCATACATGAATGAGCGACCAAGAAAAGTAAATTCTGCACCACTGGCTAAAGCACACGCAATATCTGGTCCTGTTCGGATGCCGCTATCCATCATAACGGTAATTTTTTTGCTAAAGTTTTTAGCAATCGGTACGAGTGCTTTTATGCTTGACTGTCCTGAATCTAATTGTCTACCGCCATGATTGGAAACAATAATTCCATCAAAACCTAATTGCACGGCGGCGGCGGCATCTTGCTCGCTTACTACACCTTTCAAAACCAATTTACCTTTCCAACGGTCGCGAATAGCTGAAATTTTATCGGCATTGACTCGACCCGAAAACGTATCGTTCATGTAGAGACCGAGCTGTTTCATGTTTAAACCTTCCGGCGTGTATTTCGCCATGGTTTTAAAACTCGGTTGACCGTGAAATAAAGTATTCAATGCCCATTGCGGTTTTCCCATAATTTGCAAAATATTTCGGAGCGTCATTTTCGGTGGCATCGCTAATCCGTTGCGAATATCGCGCGGTCGCCAACCGAAACTCGGCACATCGCACAGTACAACTAAAACTTTACAGCCTCCTGCTTCGGCGCGATCTAAAATGTCGTCGCGCAAAGCATTTTCTCTCGGGTGATACAGCTGAAACCAAAAATTACCTTCTGTAATTTCGCCAATGCGCTCAATGCTCGCCGTCGAAACAGTACTCAAAATAAAAGGAATATTATTTTTGACGGCAGCGCGCGCTAAAATTTCGGGTGCGTTGGGCCAAATTAATCCTTGTAAACCAACGGGTGAAATACCAAATGGGGCATCGTATACGTGTCCAAAAAGTTCTTTTTTAAAATCAGAACCATCGTGATTAGCGATGTAATTTGGTCTGAGTTCAATTTGCCGCAACTCGGAAGTATTTTTAAGCAGGTTGACATCTTCATTGCAACCGCCGTCTAAATATTCAAACGCAAAACGCGGTATGCGCTTTTTGGTTTTGTTGCGTAAATCGTCAATCGAAGGATAATCTGGATTGTAAGATAATTTCATAATTCGTTGATAGTTGTTAGTTGATAGTTTGCTCAATGACGGTCAACTTATAACTGTCAACTGACAACGCGCCACTATGAATTGCTAAAGCTGCACCCAAAGCCGTAGCTTCCGAGACTTCTGACTTAAAAACTTTAATTTCTGGAAATGCGCGCGCGAGTAATTGCATATAAATATTATTTTTAGAGAAGCCACCGTCCACGAAAATTTGTTGAATGACACTATTTTTTAAACCCAACTGCGTTGATGCCACTTGCTTTTTAACAATCACCAACATTAAAGCGTGATAGGCTTCATTAAAATTATCTAGCGTTTTGCCCGATTGCAGCGATTCGATAATTTTCGCGTCAAATTTTATGCTTTGATGTGCATCAAGCGAAACGCCATATTTTTCTGCCAATTTTTTTACGCCTTGTTCGTGTTCGTTACCACCAAAATATCGCGCTGCTTTG